>JBJHBX010000218.1:0-5492 GCA_050485725.1 Gemmatimonadales bacterium
TGCGAACAGGGGGGCCGCAGCGAGCCCCGGTTGAGGGGCCCACTGCGGCCAAGTCGTGCCTCCCGGCGCTCTAACGAGGGTACCAGGTGAACCCGATGTTCAGCCGGGTCGAGGTCGCGCAAGTCCTTTCCGCCGCTCCGCCCTCAGGACACCGCATCTCCTTCAGGTTTCCGAAGCCGTAGCGCATCGCGAGGTCCAGTGACATCGACGGCGTGGCGAAGTAGCTGACACCCCCGCCGACGGTGAGGCCGGGGTTCCCGTGCCACTCGGCCGAGCCGTCGGCATCCTCCGGCATGCCCCAGCGCACGCTTCGCGTTCCCGCCCCCACGGCGAGGTGCGGGGTCCAGGCTCGGCCCTCGCGTACAGCGGCGAACCGAGCTTCGACGTCGACGTGCCCCAGCAGGTGGTGGTCACCCTCGGGGTGGTTCAAGGCGGCGCCGGACGTCGAGACATGGAGAGCGAAGCCCGGTCGGAAGCCATATCCGAGGGAAACCCCCGCGCCTCCACCGAAGCTGGTGCTACGGTCATCGATCAGGGTGAGCGCGGCGCTGGAGGCATGGAAGCTGACGCTCAGCCCCGTGGGGTTCGAGCGGGGGCCGGCGTCGGCCTGGCCGGCAGCCGGCAGCGCGGTGAAGAACAGGGTCGAAGCGGTGCCCGCGAGGGCGAGGATCGTGCGAATCATGTATGGTTCTCCCTGGACGTGTCCGGGTTCGTGGTGGTCTGGCTCGTGATGGTGCGGCGGGCTCGAGGCCCCGTCGGCTACCGCGCAACGGGGTCGAGCGATGATGCGGGGTAGAGGCCGAGAAGGGGGATCCTCAGGTCCCGCACCTTGAGGAGCAGGCCGAAGAGCCGCGCCTGGTCCGGGATCCGGGCGGTGAGCATGCCGCTCCCGTCGTTCCGGTTCAGGATCTCGAGCTCCTCCATCCAGTCGGACCACTCCGGGCCCAGCTTCTCACCGAGGTGGAGGGTGTAGACGTCGGGGCGTCGAAGGCCGGGCGCGGGCGTGCCGCGCCCGGTCGGGGCGGCTGCCTCGCTTGCGCCAGGGCGGTCCGCAGGCGACTCCGCGCTGTCGTGGGTGTGCGTATTCATGGTGTCCTCCGTACGAGTCTGGTTGCGCGGCAGGTGCCGCTTCCGGGTACGGACGAACACTACCGGCGGGAACCGGCGGGGAGATCGAACGAAGGTTTATTCCGGGGTTTATCCTTCGAGCAGCCCTGTCCGGCGAGCCACTTCCACCGCCCCGGTGCGGTTTCGCACACCCAGCTTGCCGTAGATGTTGTGCGTGTGCTTCTTGACCGTGCCCACGGCCAGAAAGAGCGCACCGGCAATCTCCTCGTTCGTGCGACCGGCGGCCACGAGGCGAAGAACCGCAAGTTCACGGTCGGAAAGCATGGCGGACGCGGTCCCCGCCCCCGGCGCTCGGGAGGGGGAGTCGGATGCGCGGCGCCGCGTCAGGATCCGGGTCGCCAGGTCCAGAGCCTCCGGAGAGGCCGCACCCCGACCCACGCACTCCTCGAGCAAGGGGACCACCGAGGGACGGGCCTGCAGCCACGGCCCCAGGCGCAGCTCGGACGCCGAGAGCTCGAGCGCCTCCCGGAGCATGGCCTGGGCCTCGGGGCCCCGGTACCGATCCGCGAGGGCCTCGGCCTGCAGCAGCATTGCCGGCAGCAGGAGGAGGTTCGCCTGGCGCTCCCGCAGTTCGTTGACCAGGGGAGCCAGCACCTGCTCGGCCGAAGCCGTGTCCCGGGCGGCGAGAGCGGCGCGGGCCCTGGTGACCCGCCTGATGTCGTTCCAGAACGCCGATTCCGTCGGGGACGGATCGGAAGGAGACCAGCGCGCAAGGCGCGAGCTGTCGTGCCTGGCTTCACGAACGAGGACCTCCGCCCAATCCGTTAGGGCCTGTGTCACGGGGGCCGGATCGGGGGCGGCCTCGCGCATCTGATCGAGGCGGGCAGCTGCCCGTTCCGACGCGCCCGATCGGAGCCATGCCCCGATCTGTGCGAGGTGCCCGTGCAGGACGCCCCGTCCGGTGCTGTGCATCGCCGGGTACGCAGCCCTTGCGAGCCGTCCCGCGGATCGCCACCCCTGCTCCGGGTCCGGGTTCCCGCCCAGACCGGCCCACGCCATGGCCAACCTCGCCTCGACCTCCGGAAGGTCATCCCGCTCCAGAGCGGCCATCGCCATGATCGCCGCGAGGTTCCCGACCCGCGTGCCAAGCACGCCGGCCTCCTCGGGATGTGCCGCGAGGATCGGCTCGACCAGCGCCCGCAGCTCCTTCAGCCTGCCCATGGCGAGAAGGTTCTCTGCCACACCCGTCGCCGAGGTCACCCGGAGCAGTCCGTAGTCCATCTCTCCCGCCAGGCGGCGCGCCTCGTCGTGATATACCAAGGCTTCCTGGTGCCGTCCGGTGAGGCCGAGGAGCTCCCCCAGGACGATGGCTCCCGCCGTTCGGAGTGCTCCGCTCGTCTCGGGAATGGCGCTCTGGAGCGCGCTTACCTCGGGAATGGCCGACTCCGGGTCGCCCGCCAGCACGGCCCTGGCTTCCGCTCCGGTCATCCGTGCGTGGATCTCGACATCCTCCACGTGCGGATATGGTCGGGATCCGGCCCCCCACGCCTCCTCGGCGGCGGCGGCATGGAACGCCATCGCGACCGGATCCTCGAGGAGGCTGTGGGTCCAGGCGCCGAGGATGCAGTGGTCCGGGCTGGAAAGGATCAGGCTCTCGGGAAGGAGGCGCAGCCATCGACGCACCCCTGTGACCTCTCCGCGACTTAGCGCGTCCACGCCATGGCGGGATACGAGTTCGGCCGCCTGCGCCACCGCCCCGGCGCGAACGGCGTACTCCACCGCATCGTCCACCTGCCCGTGGAGTTCGCACCACGAGGCCGCGCGGGCGAGGATACCTTCCGCCGGTCGACTCCCGTCGGGCCCCGCTCCCGCAGAAGAGGCGGGAAGGCGTCGCCTGAGGAGATCGGCGATGAGGTGGTGATAGCGGTACCATCGACGCTCGGAGTCGAGGGGGACCAGGAAGAGGTTGGCACGGGCCAGACCCTCGAGCACCTCCTGGCTCCCGGTCCGCTCCAGGGCATGATCACAGAGGGGCCCGGTCATCCGCTTCAGGACCGACGACTCCACCATGAACCGCTGCAGCTCCACAGGGATTCCGGCAAGGACCTCGTCCGCGAGGTAGTCCGCGACGTACGCGTGTGTGCCCCGAAATCCCGAGACGAAGGCCCCCGGGTCTTCGGTCCCCTTCAGGGCGAGCGCCGCCAGCTGGAGTCCGACCGCCCACCCCTCGGTCCGGTCCACGAGGGTGCTCACGGTCTCCTCCGAAAGCTCGGCGTGCGAGAAGCGCGCGAGGAGGGATGCGGCCTCGTCCATGCGGAACCGGAGTTCCGCCTCCCGGATCTCCCTCAGGTGGCCCCTGGCACGGAGTCTCGCGAGGGGCAGTGGCGGGTCGTTCCTCGAGATCACGAGCAGCGTGATCCCGGGCGGGGCACGCTCCACGAGGAAGGTCGTGAGCTCGTGAACCGAGGGGTTCGACAGGAGGTGATAGTCGTCGAGCACGAGGACCCCCCGTCCGCCTGATGCCGTCATCTCGGTCAGGAGAGTCCCGGCCAGGAACTCCACCGACGGTGGCGGTGTCAGGCCCAGCAGCATGCCGGTGCGCGCCCCCGCGCCCTCCAGGATCCCTTCCACCGCCTCCGCGACGTATCGGAGGAACGTCTGCGGATCGTCGTCGCCGGGGTCGAGCGAGATCCAGGCAGACGGTCCGCCCCAGGCCCGCAGCCAGTCAGCCACCAGGGTGGTCTTCCCGGACCCTGCCGGCGCGGAGACCAGGACCATCCGGTGGCCGGCCCCATCCGACAGGAGGTCGCGGAGTCGAGGGCGGACCACGAACGCCTCCCCGGACTGGGGCACGAAGAGCTTCGTGGGGAGAAGGAGGGCCACGGAGGCGGTGCCGGGGTCGAGGTGAAGCTGGGCGCCTGGCCGAGCACGAGGGATCCCGCAACACTGCGATCTCCCCGCCTCGTCGTCAAACCCCCGGTGCCAGGTGTTCCGCCCAGTACGCCTCGAGTTGTCGCTGCATCCGGGACGTGAGCTCTCCGGCCAGCTCCTGGCGGACCAGGAGAGCCTCGGCGTGCTGCCCGAGTCGAAGATGCTCCCGGGCGGCCTCCAGCCGCGCGCGCTGCCCGACGGAGAGGTTACCGAATGGATCGAAGTAGGAGTCCAGGCGGGTGACGTCCTTCACCCCGGTCCAGGTGAAGTCGGTGGAGCCTCCGGCCTCCTTGGCGATTCCGAGGTACTGCTCGAGCGCGTCTTCGGGAGCCATCGCCCCGGTGAGCACGTGGAGCCTGGTGGCAAGGAGCCGGACCTCGGACGACCGGCGGTCACGTTCGAGCCGTCGCACGATCCGGTGCATCCAGTCCCAGTCCACGTCCCCCTGGGCCCCCTGAACACCCAGGAGGTTGAAGCTGGCGATGGCGATCAAGTCCCTTCGGAGAACGTGGGCCTCCACCTCTTCCCCGGTTGGCTCACCGAAAGTGGAGGGCTGGACGATCTGGATCCGTGGGTCGTCCCCGAGGATCCGTTCGATGTCGTCCTTGTGGTTCGCGCCCACTGGAACCAGCAGCGTTCCGCCCGGATAACGAGCCGCGGCTTCCGCGATGCGCCTTGCCTGAAGGAAGGTCCGGTAGAGGAAGAGACGGCGCGGGAGGTCACGACTGGCGGGCGTCCACTCGGACTGCCAGGGGGCCCTTCTGGCGTCACGATCCGGTTCGGAATCTGCGAAGAAGAGGGGGGCCCGGGCTTCCACCGGGTCCGGGAACGTCAGGAATCCCTGCCAACCACCCCGGATCTCCGGAGGCGCCTCGAGGTCGACACCGAAACCGAGAACGAGGTCGTCGCGGGGTGGGACCCAGTCCACGGGATGCACCGGTAGTCCCCGCTCCTCCGCCCAGGGGAGCGCGATGTACTGGATCTCGTAGGTGAACTCGTAGTGATCGCCCCGCGCGAAGTTCCCAGGGTCCCGCTCCACCCCGATTGCATCCGGCTGCACGCGATCGAAGAACGCTCGAAGCACCGCCGGCTGCTGTCGCTCGTCGACAAGCTGGGTGGAGTGACCCACTCCGAGAATGACGACCCGGGTCGGGGGTACCGCCTGCGCTGCCCCGCCCTGCACCGTGGTGAGGGCCATCCCGAGCAGGAGGACCATCCGCCGCACGCTGTCCACCCCCGGCCTTGGAGGTGCCGATGACCGCCCGGCGGTGCCCGGGCCCATCCCGCTGAAGCCGTTCATCAGGGACCCCCCTTGTCCCCTGTGCCCTCGTGTGGGGAAACGAGCCCCGGCCCGCGGGTCCGAAGACCTCGCACCTCTTCCACCACCTGGCGAACCGCATCGGTCACATGCACCGCGTTCTCCTTCCTCGTCACGATGGTGAAATGATCCGCGCCCGGGATCAAACGATGTTCCGCCCGCGTCGACAGGATCG
>JBJHBX010000219.1:0-5474 GCA_050485725.1 Gemmatimonadales bacterium
GCCGTCCCCCAGCACCTGTCCCTCGACCCAGCCCTCGGTCGGTGCGCCGGGGCGCGCATCGCCCCCGTCTCCTGCCGCGGGAACCGGAAACGAGGCGCCGAGCAGCAGCCATGCGGCAAGCAGGAACACCTGGTCGCGGACCCGGGGAGGGTGGTGCGACGGCATCGTCATGGGGTCACTGCATCCGGATCAGGTTCGCGCAGCCGATGGGCGTGCCGGAGGGCTCGGTGGACGCGAACACCTCCACGGCATGGGGAATGTGCACCGAAAGACGGCTCCCGAAGGTGACCTCGACGTCGCCCCCACCGCGCGGTCCGGACAGCGGGACCCGCGGAAGTGCGTCGGGGTTCATGACCGGATCGCCGGAAGCGGCACAGCGACCCTCACGAAGCCTCCACGCCAGCGAGGTCGGCAGGTCCGCTCCGGTCAGGTGAAGCACGCCAAGCCACACGCGTGTGACCCCCCCCTGCCCGACCATCTGCGCCAGCCCCTGGACCTGGGTGGGGGCACCGTCGAGCGCGACGATCCGGCCTTCCCACAGGTGATCGAGCACGGGGTCCTCCGGAAGGAGGCAGGCCGCGGTAGCCAGGATGACCGTGCCGACGGCCATCCAGCCGGGAGCCACGAGAGGTCTCATTTCGCGAATGTGGACCGCTCCGCGCCGGTACCGCAACCCGGGACTCCGGCGGCCGAGCCTCGGCCGCGGCCCGATCGGACCTCGACCGCCCGGTTCGGGTACTGCCGATCCGTGCGTTCCTCGCGCCACCGCTCTCCGGTTCCGTCGGCCGCGCACGTGCTTCGACCTGGCCCCCGTCCTCCCGATCCGCCATGCAGCTCGTCTTCTTCATCGCCCTCGGGCTGACCGCGGCCGGCTCGGCGGTGATGTCCATTCCAAGCCTGATCCTCGAGTGGGCGAATCGGGACGAACCCGACGTCGTGTTCGCGGTCGAGACCGACGAACGGGTCCTCGCCCTCAGCATCGACGACGGCCCCTCCCCGGCCACTGCGGAGATCCTCGAGGTCCTGGGCGAACACGGTGCGTCCGCCACCTTCTTCGTGATCGGTGCGCACCTGCACGATGACCCGGATGCCGTGGCCCGGATCGTCGCCGAGGGGCACGAGCTCGGGCATCACATGATGCACGACAGGCCGTCCCGGGCCCTCGACCCCGACGAATTCGAGTCCCGGTTCGACCGGATGCACGAGCTTCTCGAGCCCTTCGCCCCCACCCGGCTCTTCCGCCCGGGGTCGGGCTGGTACGACGACCGTATGGTCGAGTTCGCTGCCTCCCGCGGCTACATGACGGTCCTCGGGAACGTCTACCCCTTCGACGCGCACGTGCCGTGGACCGGATTCACCCGGCGATTCGTGGCGCAGCATGCTCGACCGGGCGCGATCCTGGTGCTCCACGAGGGCCCGGACCGGGGGCCTCGCACGGCCGAGGTCCTGCGCCACCTTCTCCCCGAGCTCGAGCGCGACGGATTCCGCGTGGTCACGGTTTCGGAGCTTCTGACGCTAGGCGCGCCCCGGGGGCGCTGAGGCCGAACACGCGCCGGAGCGGCTCGACGCGGGCCGCCGCTTCCAGCACCAGCACGGTGGCGCCGAAGGACAGCCCCAGCACGAGGGCGAACTTGACAGGTACCCCGAGGGGCCAGGTGACCACAGGGTAGGCCACGATCACGATGACGGTCTGGTGGAAGACGTAGAGCGGGTAGATCCGGTCGCCCCAGTACCTGAGGAAGGAGGTCGAGCGGGTGAGCCATGCCCGCGCGGATCCCGCCAGGAAGACGAGCCATGACCAGCTCGCGAGCATGAAGCCGCACCAGAATGCGGCCTGCCAGACCCCCGGGTCGGTGGGGATCCGCTCCCAGACCTGGCCGGGCCACGCGAAGATCGCGATGGCAGAGGAGGCGATCACCGCCGGGAAGAAGGCGGTGCGCCAGTCGCGGGCCACGGCCGCTTCCAGCCGGGGCTCTACCATGATGGCGAAGCCGGCCAGGTAGACCGGAAGTAGCCATGCGTGCGTCGACCAGTCTCCGACCAGGGCGCCCGTGGATTGCGGGAAGTGGGGCCTGAGGAGGATCTGCCCCATGGCCAGCGGGAGGAAGCCGAGGAGGATCCCGCCCGGAAGGTCGCAGAGGGCCGCGAACCGACCCAGGAGGCGCCGGCCTCGCTCCCCCTGCATCCAGCGGAAGAGGGGAAGCGCCACCAGGCTGTAGGCGAAGAGGTAGGCGAGGAACCAGAGGTGACCGTACGAGAAGTTGCCCTCGGGGAAGATGCCGTCGAAGAAACGGGGATAGAACTCGAGATAGCTCCCCTCGAACTGGCCGCGCGACAGGCGGCGCAGGTAGACCTGCGGAGGGACCACGAGCAGGGTCCCCGCCACGAGCGGCACGAAGAGCCGGAAGATCCGGGCCCTCAGAAAGCGCCCGGTGTCGCCCTTCCGCAGGGTGAACCACGCGCTCTGACCCGCCAGCAGCATGAAGAGGGGCATGAGCCAGGGCGCCATGAAGACGGTGAACTGGCCCAGGAACTGGCTCGTTTCGGCATTCCGGATGTGCCAGTCGTCGATGGGGCTGAACACCTGCGCCGCGTGCACGACGAAGACGAGGAGGACGGCCAGGACCCGCAGCCAGTCGATGTCCGCCCTTCGTTCCGCCATCGCCCTGCCCCCCTTCCCCGGCCCGATGCGACTGGCGCCGAACCGCGCGAGCGCGTATGGATTCTCCCGCTGGCGTACCTTCGCTCCCCCGCGGACCCGGGGGGGCGTCCTCGACGCTCCGACCGAATTGGAGGAACCCGTGACGACCCCTTCCGGCCCCTCGCCGCTCCTGAAGGCCGCAGTCGGCGCTTGCACGCTTGCCGCCCTGGCACTCGGGGCCGCGCCCTCCCTGCTCCACGCCCAGACGCCCACGAACCCCTTCCGCCCCGACTACAGCTGGGGGAACCTGCCCGACGACCGCGTCTGGGGCGCGGTCAGCGCGATCTACCCGTCCCCCGACGGGAATATCTGGGTCGCGGAGCGCTGTGGCCAGAACACCTGCGTGGGCTCGGACCTGGACCCGGTCCTCCTGATGGACCCCGAAGGAAACGTCCTCCGGTCCTTCGGCGCCGGCCTGATCTCGTGGCCACACGGCATGTACGTGGAGCCTGACGGAAACATCTGGATCACCGATGCCTGGGCTCAGGGGGCCGATGACCTGGGGCTCGGGCACGCGGTACTCAAGTTCAGTCCCGAGGGCGAGCTCCTGATGACGATCGGGACCCCGGGCGAGGCCGGTGACCCGCCGAACCGGCTGACCCGGCCGAACGACGTCGTCGTGGCGCCCGACGGCACGATCTTCATCGTGGACGGGCACGGGCCCGCCGCACCGAACCGGCTCATGAAGTTCGCACCCGACGGCACCTTCCTGGAGACCATCGGGGAGTCGGGTTACGAGCCCGGGCAGTTCCTCGAGCCCCACGCCATCGCGATGGACTCGCAGGGGCGGCTCTTCATTGCAGACCGGTACAACAACCGGATCCAGATCATGGATCAGGAGGGGAACTTCATCGCCTTCTGGAACCAGTTCGGCCGCCCCAGCGGGATCTTCATCGACGAGCACGACCTGATCTACGTGGCCGACTCCGAGTCAGGTCCGGCGCCGAACCAGTTCACGGGACAGCGGAACGCGGGGTGGGAACGGGGCATCCGGATCGGCGATGCACGGACCGGCTGGGTCTTCCACTTCATTCCGGAGACCTGGAACAACCCCAACCTGGGGGTCAACTCCTTCAGCGGCCCCGAGGGGGTCGCGGTGGACCGCGCCGGAAACGTCTACGGTGGCGAGGTCTCGCAGCGACGGGTCGTGAAGCACAACCGGCTCCACCCGATGATGGTGCCGGTCCGCCCCGACGGGGAGTAGCGCCGGTCCGCCCCGCGGGGCGGACCGGACTCAGGTGGTCGGTCGCTCCGCGGGGCGGACCCATCGATCGAAGGCCTCGAGAATCCGCCGCATGTAGTCGAGCTGGTGCTGCCGCTCGAGGAGGCCGTGGGGCTCGCGCGGATAGAGGACGAGTTCGCTGGGCACCCCCTGGAGGCGCAGGAACTGGTGCAGCTGGATCATCTGCTCGGGATGCACCCGCTCGTCGACCAGGCCATGCCCGATGACCATCGGGGTGCTTCCCGGTCCGACGTGGGCCACCGGTGAGCGCTCCCACATCAGCAGGGGGTGCTCCCACGGGAGCAGGTCCCAGTGCGTGAGGGCCATTTCGAGGGGGATGTCGGTGGTGCCGGTGAACGACATCCAGTTCGAAAGCCCCGCGAAGGGCATGGCCAGCCGGAACCGGTCCGCGTGGCGGGTCCCGGCCCAGGCCGAGAAGTAGCCGCCGTACGAGGTCCCGCTGATTCCCACCCGGTCGCGGTCCGCGATCCCCAGCTCGTGGAGGTGGTCGATTCCATCCAGCACGTCATCGAACTCCCTCCCCCCCAGGTCCCGGTGGTCAGCCCGGGCGAAGTCCACCCCCCGGCCGCCGCTGGCGCGGTAGTTCGGAAGGAGCACCGCGTACCCCGCACCGGCCAGCATCTGCGCCGGGTAGAGGGCGCGGGTCCCCCAGCCGTCCAGGTCGAAGCCCTCGGGGCCTCCGTGGGGCAGGACCGCCAGCGGAGCCCGGACCCCCGGAGACGCATCCAGCGGGTGGATCAGCACCCCGTCGATGCGGAGCCCGTCGCGGGCGATCCAGCTGACCGTTTCCTGGCGACCCAGGCGAACTTCCGCGAGGAAGGCGTTGTGGCGGGTCCGCCGCGCCAGCTCTGCGGGGCGCCCGTCCTGCCGGCCGGCCTCCGGGAGGCGTCCCGTGAAGACCTCCGCCGGATGCCCCGCGGTGTGCGCCGCGACCGCGAAGGCCCGACCGGCCGCGTCGAAGCTCGCCGCCTGGAAGATCTCGGCTCCGAGTCCCGCAAGGAGGGTGGCATCGCCACCCCCCGCCGGGATCCGCCGGAGCGACGTCCGGGTGCTCTCGATGGCCACGAAGCTGAGGGCGTCGCTTCCCGCCCACGCGATCCAGACCAGGCTCCCTTCGTACCCGGGCGTCAGGTTCCGCGGGGTTTCGCCCGGGGATGCGACGAAGAGGCTCTGCGCCAGCGGGTCGTTCATCGCCACGGCGCCGAGCCAGGCCAGGCGGCTTCCGTCGGGCGACCAGGCCATGGGTCCGAGCTTCCCCTCGGTGGATGCGAAGGGTTCGAGTGCCCCTCCCGTGCTTGCCACCGACACGATCCGGCGAAAGAGCAGGTCGGCGTCCGCGTCTCCATCGTCGGTGACCTGGAGCGCGAGCCGGGTCCCGTCGGGTGCCCAGGCGAAGTCGCGAACGTAGAGGTCGTCGGGGGTCAGGGCCCTCGCCTCACCCCCTTCGGCCGGCTGGACCCAGAGGCGGATCGGCCGGGGCGCCTGGAGCGGATGGACCCAGGGCAGGAACGCACCGTCCGTGACCTGCAC
>JBJHBX010000220.1:0-5434 GCA_050485725.1 Gemmatimonadales bacterium
CACCCGTGGTTCGATGACGATGGGCAGCGCCTGGACGCCCCCCGGCACTTCTGGATCTCGCAGGACACCTGGACCGCCGCGGTCGAGGGCCGGACCGGCTTCACCCTCATCGACGATGCCGAAGCCTTCCGGGCGCTGGCGGAGGGTCCGACGCCTTCGCGGGTTCTGGGCATTGCCCGGGCGTTCAACGCGACCCAGTTCAACCGCGACCCGAACCCCCTCTCCCGCTCGCACCGGGAGGGGCCCCCGGGCGTCGTGGATCCCGACGAGCCACCCTTTGCCGCTCCGTTCAACCCCTCGGTCCCGACCCTTGCCGAGATGACGCTCGGGGCACTCAACGTGCTCGCGAACGCGTCGGACCAGGGACTCTTCCTCGTGGTCGAGGGAGGTGCGGCGGACTGGGGTGGCCACTGGAACCTTCTCGGTCGCACGATCGAGGAGATGATCTTCCTCGATGAGGCGGTCTCCGCCGTGATCGACTGGGTCGAGCGGGAGTCGAGCTGGAACGAGACCCTGGTGGTCGTGACCAGCGACCACGAAACGGGACACCTGTCCGGCCCCGGGTCGAATCCCGGCTGGCGTGCCCTCGAGGACCGGGGCCCGGGCCGGATGCCCGGCCACGCATGGCATCACATCTACCACACCAACCAGCTCGTTCCCTTCTTCGCCCGCGGGGCAGGGGCCGAGCGCTATGCCGGGATGACGGCCGGGCGCCTGGACCCCGTGCGAGGGCCCTACATCGACAACACCGATGTGCCGCGGCTGGTCTTCGAGCTCTGGGACCCCTGAGCGATCGTCCCGAAGCCCCCGGCGCTCGGGCGTCCGGCGAGGCCCGACTCCCGCTTCCCGGAGTGGCGGAAAGTCACGTGTCAAATTATATACAATCTACAATCAGTCCCCCCCGGGGGCGGCCGTCTCGAATGGCTCCCCGCACGCGCGTCCGCCCCGCACGAACCCCCGGAGTCCGCTGCACATGAGCAAGGCGTCACCCGACCTGGCCTCCGTGCCGGGCGAAGCCCGTCCCGTCACCGCCAACTTCATCGGCGGCGCGTGGGTGCCCGCTTCCTCGGCCGGCGCGCTCGACGTGACCGACCCGGCCACCGGAGAGCGACTGGGAGGTGTGCCGCTGTCGACGGCGGAGGAGGTGGATGCCGCGGTGGCTGCGGCGCGCGAGGCGTTCCCGGCCTGGCGCGCCACCCCGCCCGTGGAGCGGGCCCGCGTCCTCTTCCGGCTTAAGGCCCTTCTCGAGGAGAACAAGGCCTCGCTGGCCCGAAGCCTTTCCAGAGAGCACGGGAAGAACGTGGCCGAGTGCATGGGCGAGATCCAGCGGGGAATCGAGAACGTGGAGCACGCGTGCGGCATTCCCACCCTGATGATGGGTGACACCCTCGAGGATGTGGCCGCGGGCATCGACTGCGAGACCGTCCGGCAGCCCATCGGCGTGTTCGCGGGCATCACGCCGTACAACTTCCCGGTCATGATTCCTCTCTGGTTCTGGCCCTACGCAGTGGCCACGGGAAACACCTTCGTGCTGAAGCCGAGCGAGCAGGATCCGCTCACGCACCAGCGGGTCGTCGACCTGGCGATGCAGGCCGGACTCCCGGCCGGGGTTCTGAACGTCGTGCACGGGGACAGGACCGTCTCGGAGGCGATCCTGGACCATCCCGACATCGTCGGTGTCTCGTTCGTGGGCTCCAGCCAGATCGCTCGGATCATCTACGCGCGCGCGGCCGCGACCGGCAAGCGCGTCCAGGCGCTGGGGGGAGCGAAGAACCACATGATCGTCCTCCCGGACGCCGACATGGACCTCACCATCGACGCGGTCGTGGGGTCGATCTACGGCTCGGCGGGGCAGCGCTGCCTCGCGGGCAGCCAGGTGGTGGGGGTGGGCCCCGTCTACGACGAGCTCCGCAGCCGCTTCGTGAAGCGGGCCGGCGAGGTGCGCGTGGGACGGGGTCTCGACCCCGACACCTTCATGGGACCCGTCATCTCCGGTCGTCACCGCGACCGGGTCATGGGTTACATCGATGCGGGAGAGAGAGAGGGCGCACATGTCCTCCTCGACGGACGGGGCTGCAAGGTCGAAGGGTATCCCGAGGGCCACTGGGTCGGACCCACGGTTCTCGAGAACGTCACGCCCGAGATGTCGGTCGGGCGGGACGAGATCTTCGGCCCGGTGGCGGGGCTCACCCGGGCGGACTCGGTCGAGGACGCCATCGAGCTGATGCACCGGGTGGACTTCGGGAACGCCACCTCCATCTTCACCACCAGCGGACGGGCGGCCCGGGAGTTCCGGTACCATGCGGGCATCAGCATGATCGGCGTGAACATCGGCGTCGCCGCACCGATGGCCTTCTTCCCCTTCGGCGGTTCCAGGGCATCCTTCTTCGGAGATCTTCGGGCCCAGGGGAAGGACGCCATCCATTTCTTCACCGACCAACGGGTGGTCATCTCGCGCTGGTAGTTGCAGCGGAAGGAGAACAGCGTGGCAATCTCGAATGCGACGGAGTCGGTGGCGGCCGACGCGGCCACGGTCCTGCATCGACAGCGGGAGCGGCTCTTCCCCTGGGTGAAGCCCTACTATGCCGACCCGCTCGTGCTGAGCGAGGGCTCGGGCGTGTGGGTGACGGATGCGTCGGGCGAGGCGTACCTGGACTTCTTCGCCGGGATCGTGACGACCTCCATCGGGCACTGCCACCCCGAGGTGGTCCGGCGCGTTCAGGAGCAGGCCGCCCGGCTCGGCCACACCTCGACCCTCTACGTGACGGAGGGCCAGGTCGAGGTGGCCGAGCGACTCAGCCGGATCGCGCCGGGCCGGCTGACGCGGACCGCCTTCACGAGCAGCGGAACCGAAGCCATCGAGACCGCGATCATGGCCGCGCGCATCTACACCGGACGTACCGAGGTCGTGGCGCTCCGCCACGCCTATTCGGGACGCAGCCTGCTGGCCACCTCGATCACCGCCCACGCCTCGTGGAGGCCGCTTCCCGCGAGCGTTCCGGGAATCGTGCATGCGCGCTCGCCCTACCCCTTCCGCTCTCCCCTTGGACCGGAGGCCTCGGCCGAGGAGAACCTCGCGTTCTTCCTGGACGACCTGGTCGAGGTGATCGAGACGACCACAAGTGGCCGACCCGCGGCACTGATCATTGAACCCATCCAGGGGGTGGGGGGGTTCATCGTACCGCCGCCTGGCTACCTGGCCAGGGCCGCCGGGATCATCCGGGACTTCGGGGGCTTGTTCATCTGCGACGAGGTCCAGACCGGCTTCGGTCGCACCGGCGAACGCTGGTTCGGCTGCGAGCACGAAGCGGTGGAGCCGGACATCATGGTCATGGCCAAGGGCATCGCGAACGGCTTCCCGGTGGGCGCCACGATGGCGACGGACGACGTCGCCGATGCCTGGGCATCGCTCTCCATCTCGACCTTCGGGGGCAACCCCGTTTCCATGGCCGCCGCCGCGGCCACCCTCGACGTGATGGAAGCGGAAGACGTGCCGTCTCGCGCGTCGGTGCGCGGGGCGCAGGTGCGCGCATCGCTCGAGGCCCTCGCGTCGGCGCATCCGTGGATCGGAGAGGTGCGGGGCATGGGGCTGATGCAGGCGCTCGAGATCGTCCAGCCGGGAAGTCGCCGCGCCGACCCTGACCGCGCCCGGGCGCTCCTCGAAGCCGCCCGCGAGGAAAGGCTGCTGGTCGGGCTCGGTGGGCTCAGGGGCCAGGTGGTCCGGATGGGGCCCTCCATGCTCATCACCGAGGCGGAAACCACCGAGGCCATGGAACGCCTGGGCCGAGCGTGCCGGCGGGTGGAGCGCGCCGGCTGAGCCTTCGCGTGGGGACGCGGGTCAGGCCTCGAAGGCCGCTCCGGTCTCCACCGACGCGGGCAGGTCGGACGAATCCCCGGCCCGCCTCGCCTCGTGCTCTTCCGAGAAGCGCTCGTAGGTGAGCGCCATGTTGTGTTCGAGGATCTCCAGGACCTCGTCGTGCCGTTCGTCCTCGATGGCGCGGATGAGCTGCTCGTGGTGCTCGATGGACTCCTCGATCCGGTTGCGCTGCGAGTAGTACCACACCTCGAGGCGCTTCACCTGGCTGCGCAGGTCGTCGAGGAGCTCGCAGAGCCGCTGGCTGCCGCTCCTGCGACAGATGAGCTGGTGGAACTGGTTGTTGAGGGTGATCAGTTCCCGGACCTTCCCGCTCTCGCGCTGCTCGACCATGCGCCCGTTGATCTCCTTCAGGCGCCGGATGTCGGCGGGCGTGAGGTTGGGGAGCGCCATCTTGCCGGCAAGGAGTTCCAGCGCCGACAGGATGGGGTAGAGCTCGAGCAGCGTGGCCATGGCCTCGGCGGGAACGCGGAAACCCCGGTGGGGGATGCGCTCCACGAAACCCTCGCTGGCCAGTCGCCCCAGCGCCTCGCGCACCGGGGTCCGGCTCACGCCGAGGGCCGCGCTCACCTCCTGCTCGCGGATGAACTCGCCCACCTTCAGATCGCCCTCCACGATCCGGCTGCGGATCGCACGATAGGCCTGATCGGCCAGCGTGCTCTGCGACACGCTGGGCCACGGCGTCTTCGCCATGCTGCCAGTCCCTGGTTCCCGAACGGTCACCGTGCGGCTCGGTGGCCCGAAGAAAAGTCCGGAGGCCGTGCAGGGGATCGAACCCCTGGCGACCTCCGGACCGAAGCCGCTCCACCCCGCATTGTAGGCGGATCAGGGAGCGATCACAACACCGGCACCTTCACGCCCCCGCCCTCTCCAAGCGACGGCATCCGATGGCTCACCGGCGGTCGCCGCACGCGCTCGGGTGGTTCTCGCAGTAGGCCCCATCGGCAAGGAGCGCATGCACCACGGCGCGTCCGAGCGCGTCGGCAGCGGCGTTGTAGAGCTGGTGAAGCTCCTGGTTCGTCAGCGCGTTCGACGGGGGCGTGGTCGTCGAGATGGCGAAGACGACGTCGCCATCTCCGAGGTTGTGGATCGGCTTGATGGAGCGCGACAGTCCGCTGTTCGCGATCATGGCCATCCGCTGCGCCTGGGTCTGGTTCAGCGGGGCGTCGGTTGCCACCAGTGCGATGGTGGTGTTGAAGGCCTGCTCGTATTCGTCGTCCTCCTCCGATCCGACCCCCCAGCGGGACGGACAGTCCTCGTCCGTCGGCCTCGAGAGGCCGAACTCGCCACCCAGCTCCAGGAAGTAGCCGTAGGGCAGGCAGGTGCGGGGGTCCACGGGAGATCCGCCTGGATTCAGCCCCACGATGGCCGCCACGGTGTAACCGTTCGGGAGCACCACGCTGGCCGACCCGAGACCGAACCGAGCGCCCGCCCCGGCACCCACGCGACCGATCGGGACCGCCTCGGCGCTCGCGGTGTCCGCAGCCCGGTATCCGAACGCGGCGTCCGGCCTTGCCGCGAAGTCGCCCCCGCGACCAAGGTCGAAGAGAATCGCTGCCG
>JBJHBX010000221.1:0-5401 GCA_050485725.1 Gemmatimonadales bacterium
ACCGTGGGCTCGAGGAGCTGACAGAAGCGGATCACATCTTCCGGATCCTCGCTCGCCACCTCGAGGTCGAAGACGTCGATTCCCGCGAAGCGCTTGAAGAGCACGCCCTTCCCCTCCATCACGGGCTTCGAGGCAAGCGCCCCGATGTTTCCGAGCCCGAGGACCGCGGTCCCGTTCGACACCACCGCCACGAGATTCCCCCGTGCGGTGTAGCGGTAGGCGTCATCGGGGTTCCGCTCGATCTCGAGGCAGGGCTCCGCGACGCCGGGCGAGTATGCGAGCGACAGTTCGCTCTGCGTGGCCACGGGCTTCGTGGGAATGACCTCGATCTTCCCCGGACGACCTTCCGAATGGTAGTCCAGGGCGGCCTGTCGACGACGGCTCATGGGTTCTCCGGGGCGCGCGGGCACGAGGAGAAGAGTGGGCGGGGGAAGGGAGGAAGGGTATTTTCGCGGCCATGGAGTGTCAATCGAAACCCATGCGCCGGACCGGGGCGCCCCGGCCGCGTGTACCGAGGGACATGCCCTTTCGCCGAGCTGCGGCATCCGCCTCCGTGAACGCCGGCCACCCGATCTTCGGGGACCTGCAGCCCCCACCGCCACCTGCCCCTTGCGCGCCCCGGTGGTTCGCCCGCCGGTTCGCACGCCGCGGAGGGGGGCTTCCGGCGGCGCTCGCCCTGGCGCTCGCGGCCGGGACCCCTCCGCAGCCCATGGCAGCGCAGGATGCGGCACCCACGACGGCGCCTGCGCGCTCGCCGTTTCCGGGGGCCGAGGTTCCCCCGCCGGGTGCCGTGGGTAGCGCCTGCGAAACCGGGCGGATCTCCAGGGTGTTCATCGACAATCACTCCGTCTTCGATCCGGCATCGATCCCCGAGGACCGTCGGATCCGCTGGGCCTACCGGGCCGCGAACCGGATCCACGTGCGGACGCGGCCCAGCTTCATCTCCGACGAGCTCCTGCTGCGAACCGGCGACTGCCACGATCCCGACCTCGCCCGGGAGACCGCGCGGATCCTCCGGGAGTTCAGGTTCATTGCCTGGGCCGATGTCTACAGCGTTCCACAGGACGACGGGAGTCGGCACCTGGTCGTCGAGACCCGCGATGAATGGACCACGAAGATCGCGGGTGACGTCGGGTTTGACGGAGGAATCCAGCTGAGGGGTCTCTCCCTCGTGGAGGAGAACTTCATGGGCCGGGGGATCTCGGTGGGGGTCTTCTACCTCGAACAGGACGAACGGAGGGATGTGGGAGGCCTCTTCGAGCTTCCAAGGGTGGGGCGGACGAACTGGGATCTCGCGGTGTCCGGGTCCAGGACCCGCGTCGGAAACGCCTTTTCCCAGACGGTCGTCCACCCCTTCGTCGGCGAGGTCGGGACGCTGGCCATCCGGCAGCGCGCCGCGGTTCGCCGCGACCTCTTCACCTGGGTGATCGACGAGGGGGCCCCCTGGAGCCACGTCGTGGTCCCCCTCGAGACCGGCAGGCTCGAGCTCTCGGGCGCCCGCAGGTTCGGCCAGCCGGGGCGATACCTCCTTCTCGGCGGCGGTCTTTCCCGGGAATGGGTGCACCCCGGGGGGGCGAACGAGGTCGAAGGTGTCGTGCGCGGGGCCTTCGGCGACCGCACCCCGGTGCCCGACTCGGTTTCCGGTCGGCTCGACTCGCAGCTTCTCCGGCGGGAAGCGACGCGGGTGAGCCTCCTCGCCGGTGTCCGCCGGATCTCGTTCGTTGAGCGTACCGGCCTCGACGCGCTGGCCGGGGTCCAGGACGTTCCGGTGGGGGGCGAGCTGCTCGTGTCGCTCGGCCCCTCCGTCGGGGGCGGGGCGGCGGTCGCACCCGGGGGCGAGGTCCGACGGGACTCCTTCGGCCGGGCCGACCTCTTCGGCGGGTTCGCATCGGGGCACCTGGTCGGCCAGCTCCACCTGGCCCTCGAAAGCCGCAGCGTCGACGGGTCGGGGACGCGCGACGTGCTCGGCGAGGGGCACGCCTTCCTCTACCGGCTACTCGACGCGCCCTTCCCGCAGACGATCCTGCTCCGCGCCTCGGCCCAGGGCGGCTGGCGTACGGACGGCCCTTTCCAGCTCACCCTGGGGGGGCCGGACGGAGTCCGGGGCCTCGACGAGATGGCGTTTCCCGGTGCCCGACGATTCATCGGCACCGTCGAGGCACGTGGCCAGATCCCCTCGCCGGCCCCCGACCTGGTGGACCTCGGCGTCACCCTTTTCTCGGACCTCGGGCGCATGCTGCCCGGGGATGCGCCATGGGGGGTGGACTCGGGTCTCCAGGGTACCGTCGGCGCGGGCCTTCGCCTCGGGTTCCCCGCCGGGAGCGCCGCCGTCATCCGCATCGACCTGGCCCAGCCCGTCGGGCCGGGGGCCGGCTCCGGCCCCCGGCTCCTGGTCCACGCCCGTGAATGGGTGGGGATCCTCAACGCCTTCGAGAGCCTGCAGATGGGTCGTGCTCGCCGGAGCGGTGTCCGCGCACAGTTCACGGGCGTCAACCGGTCGCCGTCGGCCCGCTGAACGGGGTCGTCGACCGGGGATGGGGGAAGGCCATGCCCGCCGTCGACGCATCGCAGGAATGCCCGGACCTTTGACGCGTCATGCAGGTGTAGATAGCTTTGAAGGTCGCCCAAAAGAACGAGGCTCGGCCGTCCCGGCCTGCCCATCCGCAGGGCAAATACCTGCCCTGCACAGTTTTATTGCACCTCCCCCTCGCCTCGGCGAATGCCCTGCTCCACCTCTGAGAGGCTTTGCGGAACGGATGTTTTCGTCTTCTCGCGGGTTGGATTCGTTCGACCAGTACCTGCAGGACGTTGAGAAATACCCGCTGATCCAGGACCCTGAGGAGGAGCGCGCGCTCGCTCGCCGGGCCCGTACGGGCGACAAGGAAGCGGCGGAGCGCCTCGTCACCGCGAACCTGCGGTTCGTGATTTCCTACGTCAAGAAGTACCAGGGCCGAGGGCTGGGGCTCGCCGAGCTCGTGTGCATCGGGAACGAGGGGCTGCTCAAGGCGGTGAAGAAGTTCGATCCCGACAAGGGGGTCAAGTTCATCTCCTACGCCGTCTGGTGGATTCGCCAGACCGTTCTCCAGGCGCTCGCCGAACAGACCCGCTCGGTCCGGATTCCCCTGAACCAGAACTCCAACCTGGCCAGGCTTGCCCGCACCGACACCGCGCTGACCCAGTCGCTGGGGCGAAGCCCCACCGACCAGGAAATC
Source organism: Gemmatimonadales bacterium (assembly GCA_050485725.1). GTDB lineage: Bacteria > Gemmatimonadota > Gemmatimonadetes > Longimicrobiales > Gaopeijiaceae > SKNW01. Next base: position 3,213 of record JBJHBX010000221.1, read on the forward strand.
GCCGAGGAGATGGACGAACCGGTCGACACGGTGCGGGCGCTCCGCAGGGTGGCCGCGAGCGAGCTTTCCCTCGACGCGCCCGTGGACCGCGGCGACCGGGACAGCGCCTCGTTCGGAGAGCGTTTCGCGGGAACGGAATCGGGAGACATCGAGGAGAACGTCGAGGCCGCGGCACGTCGCGACTTCCTCGAGGCCATGTTCGAGAACTACCTGACCGAGCGTGAGAGGAAGATCCTCTACCTCTACTACGGGCTCGACGACGGAGAGGAGCGCACGCTGGAGGAGATCGGCACCCTCCTCGGCGTCACCCGCGAGCGCATCAGGCAGATCCGGAACCGCGCCTTCGAGAAGCTCCGGGAGAGCCCCCACGGTGACTCGCTCTCCGCCTTCTGGAGCGCGAACTGACCGATCGCGCCACCGTGCGCCGCAGGGGGCGACAAGGCTGAGGGAGACGAGGGGTCTCCGGCGACGATCCATCCGCCGGAGACCCCTCCCTCGCAGGGCCACCTCCCGCCTCGGCCGGTGGAGCGGCTCAGGCCGCCTCCTCCGACGCGCCGGACGACGCCCCCTCCCGTTGCCCGGAGAGGAGGATCACCTCCCGTGCATGGACCTCCGCCGTGGGGATCGTGACCCCGTCGCGCTCGTAGCTGTCGTACTCGAGGTGCCCGTCGACATAGACCCGGTCCCCCTTTCGCACGTACTCCTCCACGAAGGCGGCCTGGCGTCCCCAGACGGTGACCCGGTGCCACTCGGTCCGCTCCTGGGGCGAATCCCCCCCGGCGCCCACCAGGCGGTTCGTCGCCACCGAGATGTGCGCCACCTTCGTTCCCCCCTGCGTCTGCCGGACATCGGGGTCCCTCCCGACGTTTCCAAGCAGCGTCATCCTGTTCACCGACCGGCTCATGGGTCCTCCCTCCTTCGGATGGGTTGCCGCCCCCCTTCCCGGTCGGACCCGGGGCCTGGGGGCGATTCTCGGTCCCGGAAGGATCACGCCTCGTCCGGGGCGCTCCCATGGCCCGGAGGGACTACTTGCACTCGTACCAGGACGCTCCCACCCCGGTATCGACCCTGAGCGGCACAGCGAGATCCATCGCTCCCTCCATGGTTTCCACCACGAACTCCCTCAGGCGCTCGACCCGATCGTCCGGGACCTCGAAGACGAGTTCGTCGTGCACCTGGAGCAAGAGCCGGGCTCCCGGGGCAGCTTCCGCCAGCCCGCGGTCGATCCGCAGCATGGCCTCCTTGATCAGGTCCGCGGCCGTTCCCTGGATCGGCGTGTTCTGCGCCACCCTCTCGCCGAACTGGCGCACGTTCCAGTTCTTCGACTGGAGTTCGGGAACGTACCGGCGACGGCCCGAGAGGGTCTCGACGTATCCACGCTCGCGGGCCATGGCGACCTGCTCGTCGAGGAAACGCCGCACCCCCGAGAAGCGATCGAAGTAGCGGGCGATGAAGTCCGCCGCCTCCTCCCTCGTGATCCCGAGCTGCCGGCCGAGGGAGAACTCCCCCTGCCCGTAAAGCGTCGCGAAGTTGATCGTCTTCGCGCGCGCCCGCTGCTCGGACGTGACCTGGTCGAGTTCCACGTCGAAGATGACCGCGGCGGTCTGCCGGTGAACGTCGCGGTCCTCGCGGAACGCGGTCAGGAAGGCCTCGTCGCCCGATACGTGGGCCAGGATGCGCAGCTCGATCTGCGAATAGTCGGCGGCCAGGAAGAGGTGCCCGGGGTCCGGCACGAACCCCTTCCGGATTTCGCGACCGAGCGCGGTCCGGATGGGAATGTTCTGCAGGTTCGGGTCCGAGGACGAGAGCCGTCCGGTGGCGGCCACCGTCTGGTTGAAGGAGGTATGGATGCGACCGGTGGCGGGGTTCACGAGCCTTGGAAGGGCATCGACATAGGTGGAGCGGAGCTTCTCGAGCTGGCGGTATTCCATCAGGCGCATCGGGAGGGCATGGCCCTCCGCCGCCAGCTCCTCGAGGACCGAGGCGTCGGTCGAGGGTCCGGTCTTCGTCCGGCGGATCACCGGGAGCCCCAGTTTCTCGAAGAGGATCTCCCGGAGCTGCGGGTTCGAGTTGATGTTGAAGCTCTCTCCCGCCTCCTTCCAGACGTCCTCCTGGAGAAGCTGCAGCTCGTGGGCGAGCTTTCGTCCCATTTCGTGGAAGAAGGCGGCGTCGATCCGGATCCCGTGCCA
>JBJHBX010000222.1:0-5384 GCA_050485725.1 Gemmatimonadales bacterium
TAGTGGGGGAGCTCCTCGAGGAAGAGGGAACGCAGCACCTCCTTCTCTTCTTCCGCAGCGAGGACCGGGCCGCGGACCTGGGTGACCTGCTGACCCTGCACGGGTACGTGGCCGGGGAGCCGGGTGACGATGCCTCGCCGATCTGGCTCGCCGTGGACGGCATCGAGGCCCGCCGCGCCACGGCCGGCGCCCCCGGGATCGCCCTTCTCTCCGTCGACGTTCCCCCGGACGCCGACGAGCTCGACCGCCGTCACGGGGGCAGCGCGGGCGCGGGAGTGGTGCTCGCCCGGGCCAGGGAGGAGGCGCACCTTCGGCGAATCTGCGCGGCGGCCGGCTACGAGCTCGTCCCCTTTCCCCGTCCGGAAGGGAAGGAAGATGCGGCCACGCGGTTCCGCGATGCGCTCGAGGCCACGATCGAGGGGGAGGACCTCGACCCGTACCATCTGCTCCTCGAGCGCGCCATCGAGCAGTGGGGGAGCACACAGGTCGCGGCGGCCCTTGCGCTGCTGCTGCGCCGGAAGGGGACCCTTCCCGCCGTCGGCACTGCGTCGGCGCGGGGAGCACCCACCACCGCATCTGCCGGATCGAAGGAGGCCGCGCCGGGTGCGCCCGTCCCCTTCGTGCGTCTCTTCCTTTCGATCGGATCCCGGGACGGGGTCGGCCCCGGCGAGCTGCTCGGAGCCATCACCGGTGAAGCGGGGGTCCGGGGGGACCAGGTCGGCCGTATTGACGTGCGGGACACCTTCTCGCGCGTCGAGGTCCAGGAGCCGATCGCCGCCCGGATCATCGACGCGCTCAACGGGACCTCGATCCGCGGCCGGAGCGTGCGGGCCGACTACGACCGCGGAAGCGACCGGGTTGTGGGTCGCGACGGCGGGTCCGGACCGGCCGGACGGACCGGCCCCCGCGGCGATCGCCCCCAGGGGCGGGGAGGCCCACGACCGGACCGCAAGGGCGGGGGTGGGGGCCGCCCACCGGGGCGCCGCGGTCCGCCGCGCGGCTGAAATCGGCAGGCCGTCCCGGTCCTCCTCCGCCCGGCTTGCTGCGCGGGAGGACGCGCGTCGGCGGACCGAACGCACGAAGGGCCGCGCTCCATGCGGAGCGCGGCCCTTCGAACTTCACCCGGGCCTTCGGCCCAGGTCGGTGCGTCTTACTTGACGGCGTCCTTCAGCCCCTTGCCCGCACGGAAGCCGGGGGTCTTGGAGGCCTTGATCTTGATCGTCTCACCGGTGCGGGGGTTCCGGCCGGTGCGAGCCTTCCGCGCCTTCGTCTCGAAGGTGCCGAAACCGGTGATCTGGACACGGTTGCCCTTCTTCATCGCCTTCGCGATGATCCCGCCGTCGGTACCGAAAAGGGCGTCGATCGCCTTGCCCGCATCCGTCTTCGACATGCCGGTCGCGCTGGCCAGGGCATCCACGAGCTCGGACTTGTTCATCAGGCTCACTCCTTCTGGGTGTGGTGAGGGTGTCGGGCGTCCCCCGAACCTGGAACCGGGCTTGCCCGTGAAGGCGTTCCGGGCCATTCGGGACTCCGGTGGCGCCGCGGTCCTTCCGGCCTCGCGGAAGGTTTCCACGGATCGTGCCGAAAGCCGACTCAAGGGTATGCCTCCCCCAGGGGCACGTCAAGAGATACGGAGGCACGAAAAGCCGCACCATTGCTGGACTCCCGTCGGTTCACCGGGGTCCCCCGGGGGTCCCGCGCGGGTACCCCGGGGCCACCACGACCCCAGCCCTCATCCCTGCACGAAAGATCACAAGGCGTTGATTGGCATGTGGTTATGCTGGCGTTCGGGCCCGGTCCGGCGCCATCTCAGGCGGCCGCACCTCCGGCCCGGGCCCCACGTCGCTCCACGCCCCCGGGCCCCCTGAAGGCGCGGGTCACCAGCCAGCCGACAAGCATGACCGCACCGACCGGCAGGGCCAGCACCAGCGCGATCAGCGCCAGGGGCAGAAGGGTCAGGAGCACCGCGGCGGCGGCCTTCATCGAGAGAACGATCGCGAGCCCGACCACGAGCACGTAGATGATGTTGTTCACGGGGTCCTCCTTCGCACGGACTGCACGGGTGGATCGACTGGGCCTTCGAACGCCCCTACGCGTGGCCGCGCGAGCCGGTTTCGCGGGGCTCATGCGAGGTGCAGGCCCACCGCGCCATGGACCCGCCCCGATCCGATCGTCTGGTCCGGCTCCTGAATGCCTGCTCCTCCGACGGCGCACCGCCGCCGCGGAACCGGCATGCCGCCGGTCCGGCCGCACTCCAGATCGGAGGTGAAACATGAGATTCGTTCGATGGACCCTGGCGACCCTGCTCCTGGCCGGCGCGATCGCGCTGGAAGCCCCCCTCGAACCGCTTGACGCCCAGGACTGCGTCGTGCTCGCACGAGACGGCGAGACGAGGAACTGCACCGCGACCGAGCGAATGGGGCAGTGCCTGTACGAGGCCGTGGACTCGTACCAGACCTGCCGCGACATCTTCGACGACTGGTGGATCTCGTGGGTGTGCGAGGCCTACTTCGTCTGGGACGCCTCGGTGTGCATCATCCAGTCGGGGCTCCCGGAGCTGGAGTGACGTCCGTCCTCCGTGCACCTTCCCGAGGTGCTCTCCCTGCGGCCTCCCGGGATCCCTCCCGGGGGGCCGCGATGCTGCATCCCACCGGAGGGCCCGGGATCCGCATGGGTCCTCCACCGCATGTTGTCCCCGTTTCCCATGGCTCCGCCCGCGGACTCACCGCCGATTGGGGGGTCAGCTCTCCCCGATCCCCCTGGCCACGGAGTTTCCATGCACACGCCCCTCGCCCGCGCCGCGGTTGCCGCGCCGTCCCCTCCGCCGGCAACCACGCGACGGCGGCACCCGCGAGCCCTGAAGCCCATCGCTCTGGCCCTCCTCCTTTCCGCCTGCGGAGCCGATGGCCCGGGCCACGCAAGCGGGGGCGGGGGTTCGGACCCCGCTTCCGGCGTGGCCTTCCCGGTCGAGCTCCCGCCGGTCTCCACAGGGGTCCTGGGCGTGACGGACGTCCTCCGGGTGCCCGGGGGATGGTGGCTCCTCGACGGTCGGAGTTCCCGGCTGCTCCGGGTGGGCCCCGACTTCCAGCTCCTCCGGTCGCTGGGGGGTCGAGGCGAGGCGCCCGGCGAGTTCGCGTCTCCGAGAGGGCTCCTGCAAAGCGGCGACTCCATCGTCGTGATCGACATCGGTGCGTTCCCCGTCCTGCACGTTCACGACGCCGAGGGACGCTTCGTCCGGAGGCACGTGGTCCGGACGCCCGAGTGCGCCAGCTTCAGGCTCTGGTCGGCGGAGCCCGACCCCTCGGGCGGCTACCTCCTCGGGGGCACCTGCCTGCGCGCGGGTGCGAGCCCCGCCATGGGTGCCGCCGTGGTGCGTTTCCAGGAGGGAAGCCCCGGCGTCCTGGTCGCCTCCGAACTCCGGCCCGCCGGACCGGGGCGAATCAACCCCGACGCCGCATTCCTCGTCGAGCTGGAGGGGCGTGCCTGGATGGGCCGCTCCTTCGACAACTGCTTCCATCCCCTCGACGATCCCTCCCCGTCCTCGATCTCCGCGACCGGGGACCATCATCGGCTCTGCCTCGAGCCGTGGGAGCGGGTCCCCTTTCCCATCGACGAAGTCGCGGGCGCCATCTCAAGCCCGGGGCGCGCCGCCCTCATCCCTTCGGTCTTCGGGGGGATCGAGCATCTCCCGCTGATGGACGGGCTCTTCCCCCATCCGGCCGGAATCCTCGTGCGCCGCCTCTCCGGCCTCGAGTCGCGGGACCTCGTGCTCGTCGGGTTGGACGGCACGACCCGCACGCTCATGACGGGGCTCCCGGAGCGGAGCTGGGTCGTCGGCGACTCGGTCCTCGTCGCGTGGGACGGTGCCGAGGGGTCGCACATCGAGATGCGCCCGCTTCCGCCACGCTGACAGGGTCAGCGGGCGTCCACGCGGTTTCCTGCGTACCCCTGCTCCGGCACCGCCTCCTCGAGCTCGCGGCGGCTCAGCTCCCTCGCGCCCCGGGCCAGCACCAGGGCGGCCTCGAGCAGGTGAAGGAGCTCCCGCACGTTCCCCCGCCAGCGCCTCCCCTGCAGGAAGGCGAGGGCGTCGGCGCCAAGCTCCGGCCGTTCCACCCGGTGTCTCGCCGCGAGGTGCCGGAGCGCGTTCATCACCAGGACCGGTATGTCCTCCCGTCGCTCGCGGAGCGGGGGAACGTGGATCCGCACCACGGCCACGCGATGGAAGAGGTCTCCTCGGAAGGTCCCACCGGCGATCTCGGCATCCAGGTCGCGCGATGTGGCCGAAATGAGTCGCCCGTCGATGGGAACCGTCCGCTCCCCGCCCACGGGTCGCACCTCCCCCTCGTCCAGCGCCGTCAGCAGCTTCGCCTGTCCGGCAGGGCTCAGTTCGCCGAGCTCGTCGAGGAAGATGCTTCCCCCGTTGCCCCGGGGAAGGAGGCCGATGCGGCGCTGAACCGCCCCGCTGAAGGCACCTTTCTCGTGGCCGAAGAGCTCGGATTCGAAGAGCGTGTCGGGTATGCCGGCGCAGTTGACCTTGACCAGCGGACCCGCTCCCCTTTGACTGATGCGGTGGAGCACACGGCCCACCGTGGTCTTCCCCGTCCCGGTCTCGCCGGTCACGAGGACCGGCACGAGGGTTTCGGCGACGCGTTCGAGGCGCCACCGAAGGCGGACCATCGGCGGCGAAGCCCCCGCCAGCTCCCGAGCGATCATGGTGGACCGATTCATGTTCCACCTTCACGCCTGACAGAGGGCGCATCCATGGCAGGGGCGGCAGGTCACGGCGGAGAGCCGCAGGAAGGTCGTCGACGCCCGGGGGGTGCCTACGGGCGAGCGGCCGTCGCGGATATCCGTGCCCGATGGGAGGCAGGCCTTCCGCCCATCTGCCCGGGGTGCGGCCTGCCCCTCGACACGGTGGAGGTCCCGGCTCGGGACGACGTGGCGTACGTCCGGCGGCGCGTGATCCTGGTCTGCAGGGAATGCCACCGGACCGCGGCGCTCGAGCGCAGGGACGAGGGGCGGAAGGCACGCGCCGGGGGCGGGCGCCCGGTGGGTGATCAGGAGCCGGCGTCTCCGTCGACGCGAGCGCTCCCCTGCGTGGGCTGGCGCGAGTGGGTCCGGCTGGGCGATGCCCCCCACGTCTCGCTCAAGGCCAAGGTCGATACGGGGGCCCGGAGTTCGGCCCTTCACGCGGAAGACATCCGGCCGGTGGAGCGCGTGGGGCCGGAAGGCCCCGAAGCATGGCTGCGTTTCCGGGTTCTGCCCGCGCAGCGTTCCCGGGACGGATTCTTCGAGATCGAGGCCCCGCTCGTGGACCGGAGGACCGTCCGGTCCTCGACCGGGAACACCCAGCTCCGCCCGGTCGTACGCCTCGAACTCGAGCT
>JBJHBX010000223.1:0-5334 GCA_050485725.1 Gemmatimonadales bacterium
CGGCAGGAGGTCTACCGCTGGCTCTTCCGGACGAGCCGCACCGGTGCGCAGGACCAGCGGATCCGCTCCCTTCTCGAGGTGGAGGCCTTCGGCGAGATCCTGAAGGGGTGGCAGCGCCTGGGCTACCCCTTCCAGAACATCGTGCCGTCGCTGGGCACCTCCATCGGCAGCTCCGGAGACCGCCCCGCCGCACTGAACGAGCTCGTCGGGATCATCCTGAACGAAGGCGTGCGCTATCCGACTTTCCGGGTCGAGGAACTCCACCTGGCCGAGGGGACGCCCTGGGAGACCCGGATGGTCCGGACCGGTGCCGAGGGAGAGCAGGTCATGGACCCCGCTGTCGCCGCGATCCTGCGCGAGGCGATGATCGACGTGGTGGACCAGGGAACGGCGCGCCGGGTCCGGGGCGTGATGCGTGCCCCCGACGGGACCCCGCTTGCGGTGGGCGGGAAGACAGGAACCGGAGACAACCGGTTCCGGGTGTTCGCGCCCGGAGGGCGGCTCGTCGAGTCCAGGAGCGTGAACCGGACCTCGACCTTCGTCTTCTTCATCGGGGACCGCTACTACGGCGTGATCAGTGCCTACGTCCCCGGCGACCAGGCCGACGCGTACCACTTCACCTCGGCCCTCCCCACGCAGATCCTGCGGGAGCTCGCACCGGTGATCCTGGGACTGATGGCCGAGGACGAGGGCGCCGGAGGCGAAGGGGAAGACGAGGCCCCCGGGGCCGGCTCCGAAGGGGAGCCGGCGTCCGGGCGGCTCACGGCGCCCGCGCCCACAGGGCCTTGAGGTAGGCGCCCTCGGGCCAGCGTGCCGGATGGTCCTCCGGGTGGCCCGTCCGGGCTTCCTCGTCGAGGGAACGGCCGGCATCGCGCGCGGCCTGGTGCACCCGCTGGAAGAAGTCCTCCGCGGGTACCCGGCTCGAACAGGAGGCCTGCACGAGGAGGCCGCCAGGTCCCAGGAGCGCGAGGGCGAGGCCGGTCAGGCGGCCGTACTGGGCGAGGGCGCCCTCCGTCTGCCGAGCCTCCTTGGCGAATGAGGGCGGATCCACCACGACCACATCGAATCGGCGCCGGTCCCGCGCCAGGGACTGCAGGGTTGCGAAGGCGTCGCCCGCCAGCGTCTCGTGCTTCGCCGCGGCCACCGCGCGGTCCCGAAGGTTGAGCTCGAAGTGGCGACGGGCCTGTGCCAGCGCCGGTGCGCTCACATCCAGGCTCGTGACCTCGGCGGCGCCGCCCCGCGCGGCGGCCACCGAGAACCCCCCGGTGTAGCTGAAGACGTTCAGGACCCGCGCCCCGGTGACCCGGCCTTCGAGGCGCGCCCGGTTGTCGCGCTGATCGAGGTAGAAGCCCGTCTTGTGGCCCTTCAGCGGATGCGCCTCGAAGTGCAGGCCGTGCTCGAGGAAGGGAAGGGTGCCCCGGGTGGCGCCGGGTGGCGCCTCGGGAAGCGTGCCGGACAGGAGCGTCGGCTCCCGCAGCGCGGAGATCGAGAACCCCGACGCCTGGACGCTGCGCGCGGAGAGAAGAAGGATTCCCCTGGGTCCCACCGTGTGCTCGAGGGCCGAAGCAAGTCCGGACAGGTGGGGAACCCAGGCCACGCTGTACAGCTTCACGACGATCCGGTCGCCGTACATGTCCGCGACGAGTCCGGGCAGCCCGTCCCCTTCGCCATGGAACAACCGGAAGCCGGTGGTGCCCGGGTCGGCGGCGAGGCGGGGACGCCGCTCGAGGGCGGCTTCGATGCGGCGCGCGAAAAGCTCCGGGCCGATGGGTTCCGGGCGGCCATGCGCCAGGATCCGGACGCGGATCGGACCCTCCGGGTCCCAGAGCCCTGCCGCCATGAACCGGTTCTTCCGGTCGAAGACCACGGCGGGATCGCCGGCCTTCGGGCTCCCGGCCACGTCCCGGATGGACGAGGCGAAGAGCCAGGGATGCCCGCTCCGAAGCGCCCGTTCGGCAGCCGGGACGATCCGGACCGCCACCGCCCGCTCGCCGGGCCGGGGAAGCTCACCGGACCGGATCGCCCTCGGCGACGTCAGGGGTGACTCCCACCCAGGTGGTCGGACGCATCGTCGGGCTCGGCCACGACCGATGCCGAGGCCCACTCGCCGAGGTTCACGACGGCCCCGGCCCGGAGGATCCGCGGGGTCCGCACGGGGTCGGTGGGCACGTAGAGGAGCACCTGGCTCGCACCGATCACCTCGGCCCGGTCGCCGGTCACCACCAGCGCGGTCCCCTCATCGAGCCCGATCCCCAGGAGGTCGGGACGATGCGCGAGCACCTCCCAAAGGTCGTTCTCCCGCGCCCGGGCCAGCAGGTGCTGGTCCACGGCGGTCCCCGACAGGAAGCCGAAGCCCTCCTCGTATTCCGGCGAAACCACGATCAGGTTGGTCTCGGGGTCCCCGCGGACCAGGAACTCGGCCTGGATGGAGGCACCGGCCGAGGTTCCCCCCACGACGCCCCCACGGTCCAGGACCCCCCGCAGCTCCTCGTGCACCCGGGTGTGGAGGTAGGCGTCCACCAGGCGCCACTGCCGTCCCCCCGGAATCCATACCGCGTCCGCATTCCTGAGGATCTCGGTGAAGACCTCGGAGTCCGCCTCGACACGGTTCCGGGTGTGAAGCACCTGGAGGTTCGTGGCGCCGGCATCGCGGAGGGGCAGGAATCCGGACCAGCTCTCCGGGAAGTCCTCCTCGGTGCCCGCGGTGGGGATGATGACGATCCGGGCGTCCGGCCCCCCCGCAAGCTCGACGAAGCGCTCCCAGATCTCCGGCCCAAGGCGTCCGCCGCCCGCCACGAGGACCGAGCCGTTCGCGGGCCCGATGCGGGGCGGGTCGGCGGCGACGGCCCGCCCCTCACCCGTCCAGCCGGCGGCACACCCCCACCCGGCTCCGGCGAGGAGCGCGGCCGAAAGAGCCGCGACCCCGGCGAACCCCCGACGGCGGAGGAGTGGTCTCACCTCAGTTCGAGAAGTAGGGGTTCTGGCCCGCGGCGTGGTCCGTCACGTCGTGGATGGCCGTCACCTCGGGAATCGCCTGGCGAATCATCTTCTCCACGCCCTGCCGGAGCGTCATGCGCGACATGGCGCACCCCTGGCATCCCCCCGTCATCTGCATGTGGATCTCGGTCCCGTCGACATCGACGAGGAGGATCTTGCCGCCATGCGAGGCGATGGACGGGTTGACCTGCTGGTCCAGCAGTTCCTGGACCCGATCGGCGATGGGTCCCGTCGGACGCCGGACCTCCGCGCGGGGCGGGGACGGGGTGATCTCGAATCCCGCCTCGTTCACCCGCTCGACGAAGTCCACCTGGGCACCCTCGAGACGCTCCACGCTCGAAGGGTCCACGAGCACGGTGAAGCCGCCGCCATCGACGCGGACATCGTCGTCGCGTTCCTCGTCGGGCGCGACCAGGGTCAGTTCGAAGGACGGTGCCACCGGGCTTCCCCCGGTCAGGAGGATGCGAAGGGCCCCGAGCTCGCCTTCGCTCTGGTCCATGAAGGAGCGGACCATGTCGCGGGCCCGCGGGGTGAAGGTCAGCATGCGGCGGTGTCTCCCTGGGCGGATGCCTGGAGGCGCGACGGGCGGGGTCCCACCGAGTGGAGAGGTCCGCCGGCGCGTCGACTTGATCCTGTAGGTGTACCCGCAACGTACCGGCGGGGTTCGGGGGGGAGCAATCCCCCGTTCCGGCGAGGCAGCCCCTCGCACGTCGAAGGCGCATCGACGGCACCGGGCCCGCTTCCCCTGCTCGGTTGCTGTCGTTACCGGCGCCGTCTAGCTTTCGGGCCCTTTGCATCGACTCGCCCCTTCGATGTGGCTGCATCTCCCCTGACCCCCGGGCATGCGCATGGCCGAGCACGACCTGATGGAGAAGCTCGTGTCGCTATCGAAGCGACGCGGATTCGTCTTCCAGTCCTCCGAGATCTACGGGGGTACCGGGTCCGTGTGGGACTACGGCCCGCTCGGAATCGAGCTCAAGCGGAACGTGAAGGAGCTCTGGTGGTCGCGCATGGTCCACCAGCGTGACGACGTCGAGGGGCTCGACGCGGCGATCCTGATGCACCCCCGGGTCTGGGAAGCCTCCGGGCACGTGGAGGGCTTCACCGACCCCCTGGTCGAGTGCAAGGTATGCAAGAAGCGCTTCCGCGAGGACCAGCTCGGAGTGCAGAGCTGCGGCCGGAAGCCCTCGAAGCACCCCGGCGAGACCGACGACTGCGAGCTGGGCGAGCCGCGGCTCTTCAACCTCATGTTCAGGACCTTCATGGGGCCGGTGGAGGAGGCCGCGGCCACGATCTACCTGCGGCCGGAGACCGCGCAGGGGTCCTACGTGAACTTCCTGAACGTCCAGACCGCGTCACGGCAGCGGATCCCCTTCGGCATCGCCCAGATCGGGAAGGCGTTCCGGAACGAGATCACGCCCGGAAACTTCATCTTCCGGACCCGGGAGTTCGAGCAGGCCGAAATGCAGTTCTTCGTGGAGCCCGGCTCCGACGACGCCTGGTTCGAGTACTGGCGGGACGAGCGCATGGCGTGGCACCGGTCGCTGGGGATCCGCCCCGAGCGGCTGCGCTTCCACGAACACGGCCCCGGGGAGCTCGCGCACTACGCGAAGAAGGCCATCGACATCGAGTACGAATTCTCCTTCGGCTGGAAGGAACTCGAGGGGATCCACAACCGCACCGACTTCGACCTCGGGCGTCACGAGGAGTTCTCGGGCAAGCGGCTGGAGTACATCGACACCGGGGCCGGCAAGCGGTTCAGGCCCTTTGTCGTCGAGACCGCGGTGGGTGTCGATCGCACCGTCCTGGTCCTCCTGGCCGACGCCTACCACGAGGAGGAGGTCGAGGGCGAGACCCGGGTGGTGCTCCGGCTGCACCCGAAGGTCGCCCCGATCAAGGCGGGCATCTTTCCCCTGACCAGGAAGGACGGCCAGCCCGAGTTCGCGCGGAAGCTCGCCGAGTCGCTCCGGTCGGCGGCGATCCCGAGCTTCTACGACGAGGCCGGCTCCATCGGAAGGCGTTATCGCCGCCAGGACGAGGCCGGCACGCCCTTCGGCATCACCGTCGACGGGCAGTCCACCGAGGACCAGACGGTCACGATCCGGGACAGGGACACCCTCGAGCAGGTCCGGGTCGATGCCGGGCAGGTCCGTGCGTGGCTCCTGGAGAGGATCCACGGGTGAGCGTCGGTGCCGGGGGTGCCGTGAGCCGCTCCGCGGTCTTCTCGTCGCGGTGGGGAATGCTCCTCGCCATGGTGGGCATGGCGGTGGGCACCGGGAACATCTGGCGGTTCCCGCGCATCGCGGCCACGAACGGCGGGGGCTCCTTCCTCGTCGC
>JBJHBX010000224.1:0-5334 GCA_050485725.1 Gemmatimonadales bacterium
GGCCCTCTTCGGCCTCGGCACATGGATGGTCTTCGGGTTCGGCCAGCTCGTGAGCGGAATCTGGTTCGTGGCCATCGGCTGGTTCCTGATGAACGCGGCCGAGTCGAGCGGCCGAAGCTACGCGTACCGCGCCGCGCTGGCGGACATCTTCGCCGGCGACCTGATGCAGGCGGTGCCCCCTCCGGTTTCCGGGAGCACGACGATCGAGACCTGGGTGCGAGACGGTGTCCTCGGGGGCGGAAACCGGTCCGCACCGGTCCTCGGAGACGATGGCGAGGTGCTCGGGCTCGTCACGCTGAGCGACGCGCGGAAGCGGACCCGGGAGGAATGGCCGGGGACGTCCGTTTCCGAGGTGATGACGAGGCGCTCGGAGGTCCACTCGGTCTCGGCGGGCACCAGCCTCGCCGAGGTCCTGGAGATGATGGCCAGGAACCGCCTGAACCAGGTGCCGGTGACGGCGGAAGGCGCCTTCGTTGGCTGGCTCGACCGGGACCGGGTTCTCTCGGCGCTCAGGATCCGGCTGGAACTGGCGGGACCGGGGGAGGCGGGGCGTCGCTGAGCCGCTCGGGCCGCCGACCGGTCAGCGGCGTGTGCGCGATGTCAGCGACGGACGTACTCGAGTGTGATCCAGCCGCGGCGGAGGTCGCGAAGGTTCGGGGGTCCGGAACCGGGAGAGGCGTCCGGCGCCTCGTAGTCCGCGAACTCGAACGCGAGGACGATGCCCGAGGACGTCGCGGTCCGGAAGACGAAGTTCCACTCCTGGCCGAGCGCCTCGTCGGAGCTCCGGGTGTGGAAGTCATGGCGGCGAAGGCGGAGCTCGACGGGGCGGTCACCGGCGTCCCCCGACCGGATCCACGCCACCTCCACGCGGCGGTCGTTGAGTCCAGAGGGAGGGATCGCCCCGATGGCCCCGCTGAACCCCTGGAATCCCTGCCCCGTGGTCAGGGGAACCGCGAAACCCCGCGAACCGTCCCCGCCCAGACCCTCGAAGCTCGCCGTGGCCTCGAGGCCGCTCGCGGGGAGGCGGATGCCGAGATCGACCCGTCCGTATCCCAGCGAGAACTCGGAAGGGTTGTCGCCGTGCTGCCGCTGGGTCGCGGCCGATGCGGCGAGCCGGAGTCGCGGGGTCGATCCGAGGGGGATCTCGCCCACGTAGCGGGCGCCAAGCGTCCGGTTCGACTGGGCGAGAAGTGCGTCGTCGAAGGCCTGGTAGTACGCGAACGACGTCAGGATGCCGCCCGGCACGCCGGCCGCCCCTCGAAACAGGTGGAGGGAGGCACCCTCGCGTCCGAGGGGTGATCCGCTTCCGGCGGTACGGTTGACCCGCCAGGCGTGAACGTAGTCGAAGGTGGGCCGCGATGCGGGGCCGATCCGGACCCGCGCCGCGTCCAGGGTCTGCTCGTTCTGACGGAACCCCGAGTTCGAGATGAAGCGCCCGTCGTCGAGTGCGACGCGCTGCCTCCCGATGACCACCTCGTGTCCTCCGTCACCTTCCCACGACACGAGGAGGCGATTCACCCGCTCGGAGTCCGGGTCCGCGACGACGGGTCGGTCCGTGCGGCCATTCACCGTGCTGTTGAAGTCACGCAAGCCAAGTGCGCGGGTGGCATCGAGTTCAACGAGAAGCCCGACGCCGTCCCACCTGCCGGTCTGGAGTCCCGCTCGGAGGCGTCCCGTCAGCGCTCGGCCCCGATCCGCGAAGGCGGCATCATCGACCGATTCGAGGCGGAGCCGGGCGTCGAAAAGAAGGCGGGTGCGTTCCGGCCCCTCGCCGGTCAGCCCCGCCGGCACGCCCGGGGCCTGGGCCACTACGGATCCCGGAACGAGCGCAATGGCAGCCGCCGCCAGGAGGGAGCCCGCGAAGGCCGGGGTGGCCCCGACGCGCGGGCACGCCGCCCCGGCCTTGGGGCCGAGGGAACGCCTCGAGGGGGAACGGGTGATAGGCGGCATGCTCGACGTCTCCTTCCGGCTTCGGACCTTCCACGACCTGACCGTGGAGGAACTCTACGGCATCTTCAGGCTCCGGGTCGAGGTCTTCATCGTGGAGCAGGACTGCCCGTACCAGGATGTGGACGGGCTCGACCCGGTTGCGCTGCACCTGCTGGGGACGAACGCCTCCGGCGACCTCGTGGCCTACGCGCGCCTCCTTCCCGCCGGCGCAGCGTACCCGGACGCCGCCGCCATCGGTCGTGTCGTCACCGCCCGCGCGGCCCGTGGAGCCGGCCTCGGAAAGCGCCTGATGGAGGTCGCGATCTCGGAGGTGGGCCACCGGTTCGGGGCCGGGGTCGGGATCCGCCTCGGGGCGCAGAACTACGCGATCCCCTTCTACCGGCGCCTCGGATTCTCTCCGGTGGGTGAGAGCTACCTGGAGGACGGCATTCCCCACACGACCATGGTCCTTGAGCGTTGAGCCCCGGGGGGAAACGGTGACGTCCGGGCGACGCTTCGACGCTGCGGTGGTCGGACTGGGCGTGCTTGGAGCGTTCGCGCTTCGGGCCATGGCCCGAAGGGGGCTCCGGGTCATCGGGTTCGACCGCTTCGATCCCCCGCATCCCCTGGGGTCCTCCCACGGTCGGAGCCGGATCATCCGCGAGGCGTATTTCGAACACCCCCTCTACGTTCCGCTCGTGCGCGATGCGTGGCGGGGCTGGCGCGAGCTCGAGGCGGAGCGGGGCGTGCACCTCTTCAGGCGTACGGGCCTCCTGACGCTGGGCCCACCGGCCGGCCGGACGATCGAGGGGACCCTCGCGTCGGCGCACCGGCACGACATCGAGCACGACGTCCTGGACGCGGGCGAACTCCTGCGCTGGTTTCCCGGTATCCGGGTGCGCGGGGATGGAGAGGTCGGGGTCCACGAGCCGGGAGCCGGGGTTCTCCAGGTCGAGGGGGCGATCCAGGCGGCGCTGGACGACGCCCTCGCCCACGGGGCCGAGGTCCGATCGGGCACGCCGGTTGAAGACATGGACCGGCCGGGAGGGTTCGACGTGGATCGGGTCGTGGCTGCCGTGGGGAGCTGGCTCCCCTCGATTCCGGGGATGCGGCTCCCCCTGGTCGTGGAGCGCCAGGTCGTCTTCTGGTTCGAACTCCGGGCGGCGGCCGAGGCGGGTCCGGGCGCGCGTGCCGGGGGCCGCGGGATCCCCCCTGTGGGGCTTCGGGAGTTCGCGCCGGGTCGTCACCTGTACTGGATCGTCGAGGACGACGGAGAGGAGGGGGGAGGGAAGGGTGTGATCAAGGCTGCGCTCCATCACGGCGGTGCCGCGGTCCCCTCGATCGAGGCGATGGAACGGACGCCCGGGAACGAAGACGAGGCGGCCCTCCGGGCGCCCCTCGACGACCTCTTTCCCGGGCGGATCGGAGACCGGCTGCGCGCCGTCGTCTGCCCCTACACGAACACGCCCGACGGGCACTTCCTCGTGGGGCCGGATCCGGAGCATCCCCGACGGATCCTCCTCGGCGGGGGGTCGGGCCATGCCTTCAAGTTCGCGCCGGCGCTGGGGGAACGGGTGGCGGACTGGGTGACCGGGAACCGGACGCCGGGGCCGGAGGATCCCTTCCTGCCCCGGCGCCTGGCCGGCTTCTAGAAGACGACCGGTTCTTCGCGGGGCTTCATCCGGATGATCCAGAGCCCGCTGTTCAGGTCGTTCACGTAGGCCAGCCCGTCTCGTACCACCACGCCCCAGGTCATGGGATCGTTCGGAACGAAGGCGTCCATGTCGCCCGTGTGCACGTGGACCATTTCCCGCTGCTGTGCCCCCAGGTCTCCAAAGAGCTCACCCGAGATGTCGAAGGTCCGGAAGCCGGCGTTGTACGCACCCATGTAGAGGGTGTCACCGGCGGCCCAGAGGTTGTGGACGCCGCCGTAATCGGGCCTCCACCACGCGACCCGGACCGGGTTCTCGATGTCGCTCACGTCGAAGACATGGAGGTTCCCGAAGGCACGGGTCGCCGAGGCGTCCTTCGCCCCCTCGACGTCGGAGGCCGGGAAGACCTCGTCGCCGACGAAGACGTACTTGCCGTGCCGCCAGGCGGTGTGGGTGCCCCGGATGAAGCCCGGTCCGTGCCGCGCCTCCACGTCACGGTACTCCTCGTTCAGGTCGTACTTGACCCAGCTGACGAGCTGCGGGTTCGAGGGGCTCCCCCCCCGGATCCCGGCGCCGATGTCGAGAATGACCAGGCCGTCGTTCCAGTAGCTCATGTAGGCCAGCCCGTCCTGCACGTCGACGTCGTGGAGGGTCCGGGCGGCGTCGGGACGCGGCGTGCGCCACTGCGCGACCTCGCGGGGGTTGTAGGGGTCGGAGAGGTCGACGATGTGCATGGCCCCGGTCCCGTTGTTCGTCAGGTACACGTGGGTGCCGTAGGCCTCCTGGTGGTAGACGAAGGACGAGTGCACGCCCGCCGTGACCCCGTCGGTGAACTCGGCGATGGGCACCGGGTGGGCGGGGTCGTAGAGCTGGGCCACGACGAGGCCGTTCCGGCGGTCCGCCGCCCCCTCGCGGGTGAAGACCATGTAGCGGCCATCGGGTGTCGTCATCAGGTCGTTCACCCGGCGCGTGTTCGCCAGGACCGAGTCGGTGACCACGGGGTTCGAGGGGTCGCGGATGTCGATGGCGTAGAAGCGGTCTCCACCCCCGCCCGTGCCCAGGTAGGCGTATTCCCCGCTCGGATGGAGCCACACCTCTTCGGTGTGGAAGAGGGTACGGGGAAGGCGCCCCACGACCTCGACAGGCCGACGCACGTCGCGGAACTCGAGGGTGACGGCCGCCGACGCCGTCCGCGTGCCGAAGGAGGCGAGCACCGTGTAGTCACCGGCGTCGTAGCCCACGAACCGACCGGTCTCGCTGATGAGCCCCTGCCCGGGGGCCAGCGTCCACTTGGGCTCGAGGCCTTCGATTTCGCGGCCCTGGGCGTCGAGCGCCCGGACCTGGAAGTCGATCACGTCCCCCTGCCTGGCCCGCACCTCCGAGGGCGTGATCTCGACGCGGGCGACCTCGGTCCCCACGACCTCGAAGGGGCGCTCCTCCTGCACGGGGGCATCGCCCGGACCAGCAGAGGCGGTGACCATGGCCCGACCGGGCGCCACCGCCGACAGGACACCCATTTCCGAAACGGAGACGACGCCGGGGTTCGAGCTGCTCCAGCGGACCGGGTCGCTCCGTCGGTCCTCCAGCGCCGAGAACACCTCGGCGGAGAGGCGAAGCGTCTGCCCCGGGACCAGACGGCCCGGGGTCGGCCTCATCTCGATCCGTGCCGCCGGGCCCGGCACGACGCGCACCCGGGCCACGTCCACCACTGGGGGGGCATCGGGGCGCACGGCGACCACGGCGACGGGGATTA
>JBJHBX010000225.1:0-5281 GCA_050485725.1 Gemmatimonadales bacterium
CGCGTTTCAGGATCTCCCGCCCGTGATCCGGTTCAGGAGGGCCGGCGCTGCCACCGCGGTCAGGACGACGCCCAGCGCGGTCAGGCCCAGCCCCGGGACGAGCTCTCCCCATCCGGGAACGATCCCGCTTTCGCCGAACGCCGCGCCCTGGAGGCCCCGGTGGAGGGGGGCGAAGGGGAGCAGTGCCTCGATCCTCTCGCCCCACCCGCCCGGAACCGGCCGCCGGAAGACGCCGGAGCCGTGGAGGAGGAAGAGCGTCGTGACCGCCGCGAGGAGGGCGCCCTCGGCGAGCGATCGGGCAAGCGCCGCGATCCAGGTCCCGACCACGGCGGCCGCCGCCAGCGCCATGACCAGTGCCACCGGAAGGAAGGCCCATGCCGCCCCCGGGGAACCGCCGAGCGCGAGGACCAG
Source organism: Gemmatimonadales bacterium (assembly GCA_050485725.1). GTDB lineage: Bacteria > Gemmatimonadota > Gemmatimonadetes > Longimicrobiales > Gaopeijiaceae > SKNW01. The sequence continues at coordinate 412 of JBJHBX010000225.1, forward strand.
GACGAGGGCCGGAAGGAGCTGGAGTGCGTCGATGGCGACGCCCGCGGCGCCCCGCTCCGCCAGCAGGCGGGCCGGAGGCTGCCCGCACATGGCAACGCGCCGCAGGAGATCCGCCTCGCTGTCGCGAAGGAAGGGGATCGCCGTGCCCATGACCCCGAAGAGCACGAAGAGCACGGCGTAGACCGCCGCGGCGTGGTAGGGCGGTGCGGCTCCCAGCGCGAGGGGGAGGACGAGGAGGAGTGGGATCACGGTGTTCAGCACGAAGACCCGCCGCCTCCGGAACGCGAGTCTCAACTCCACCTTCGCCACCGGGAACCTCACGGCGCGCCTCCCGCCGGGGCCGGATCCAGCTCGCTTCCGGTGAGCGCAAGGAAGACCTCGGCGAGCCCCGGCTCCCGCACCTGCAGCTGTAAGACGGTGGCGCCGGCCGCCAGGATCCGCTCGAGCGCCATGGGGAGCACGCCGGCACCCGAGCCGCTCCTGAAGCGCAGGGCGTCGTCGCCGGTTCGAGAGAGCTCCGTCACCCCCGGAACGGTCCGCAGGGCCTCCTCGACCGGGAACCGCCCGGCCGCGTCGGTGGCCGAGAAGCCCCGCCCCCCGACCGAGACCACGGTCCCGCCGCCGAACGACTTCACGAGTTCGGCCGCGGCCCCCTCGGTCACGGTACGGCCCTGGTGCAGGAAGACCACCCGATCCACCCAGAACGGAAGCTGGTGGACCTCGTTCGTGGCCACGACGACGGTGCGGCCCGCGCCGCACGCCGCCTCTATGGCCTCCCGCAGCGCCTCCATGCCTCCGGGGTCGAGCCCGACGGAGGGCTCGTCGAGAAGGATGCGCTCCGCCTCCGACCCGAAGCTCTCGGCCAGGAGCAGCTTCCTCCGCATCCCGAACGACCAGGCGCCCACGGGACGGTCTGCGTCCGCGGCGAGCCCGAACCCTTGCAGCGGGCCGTCGTCGGGAGGCAGGCCCCGGAAGGCCCGGAAGAAGCGCGCGTTCTCACGTCCGCTGAGTGCGTCGAAGTGGACCGGGTGGTCCGAAGCATAGGCGACCCCGCCGCCCGCCCGGCCCGTGCCGGACCCGACCACCGTTCCCGCGGTGGGCGACAGGTCGCCGGCCAGCAGGCGGAGGAGCGTGCTCTTCCCCGCCCCGTTCGGCCCCACCAGGGCCACCGCCTCGCCCGCTTCGACGCTGAGCGTGACACGGTCCAGCGCGAGACGCCCCGATGGCCAGCGGAAGGCGAGCTCCCGCGCCTCGACCCGCGCGGCGGGCACCTACATCCCTTCCAGGCCGAGATCGATGCGCGCCCGGTCCATGATCTCGGGCGAGATGACGCCGATCCCGTGCTCCCGGGCGTAGTCGGTGTAGATCCGCTTGACCATGCCCCGCACGAAGGAGGGCACCGACTGGAGCCGTTCCACCGCCTCCTCGGTCCAGGTGACGCGGCCGGGCGCGGGGGCCACCTCCACGAAGGCATCGGGGCGGCCGGCGTCGAGACCGGACCGGACGACCTCCATGGGCTGGGCCGGCACCTCGCGACCCCCGACCTTCACCCCCATGGTGCTCACGAGCTGCGTCTCCATCGGGTTCGTGAGGAGCGCCATCTCTCGCCCGCAGGCGCCGCACTGGAAGACGGTGGCCATCGTCCCGTCGCCGGGGAGCTGCCGCTCCGCGAAGGCCATCACCTCGTCGCAGGGTACGCAGAGGAACTTCATGCCGTCCTCCCCGGGTGGCGGGCGAGCTCGTCCAGGAGGCGCTCGGCAATGGCACCGAGGGCGGAGGCGGTGGGGGACGCATCGGCCCCCAGCCCGGAGACCTCTCCCCGGTCGAAGCGCCGCCCCAGCTCGGGATCGAGGGGAACGGCGCCCCACACCGGAAGCCCGAACCGCTCCGAGAGCGCCTCGGGGGCGTTTCCGGGGAAGAGCGCGTGGACCTCGTCACACCCGGGGCAGCGATAGCCGCTCATGTTCGAGACGAGCCCAACCACCGGGACCCCGGAATCGAGCACGAGCCGGATCGACCGGGCGACGACGGAGCGGGACATCTCCCCCGGCGTCGTGACGACCACGGCCGCCGAAAGACCGGGGACGAGTTCCAGCAGGCGGCGGATCTTGTCGGTCCCGGGAGGAACGTCGATGAGGAGCAGGTCGAGCCTCCCCCATTCCACGTCGCCCAGGAACTCCCGAAGGGCCGCGGTTTCGACACTGCTCTGCCAGATCGAGGCATGCCCCCCGGGCTCGCGCCAGCGAAGCGGGGCATCGGCCTCGTGCTGGAGCAGGTCCATTCCCATCACCCGGACGCCGCCGGCGCCGACGGCGGGTGAAACCCCCTCCGGCCCGTCGGCCAGCCGCGAACCCTCGCATCCCAGCATCCGGGTCATGGAGGGTCCGTTCAGGTCCGCATCCACGACTCCGACCCGGCGCCCCGCCCCGGCCAGCAGCGAGGCGATCCCCGCGGTGACCAAGCTCTTCCCCACGCCACCCTTGCCACTGAGGACGGCCACCACCGCTCCCACTTCATCCAGCCGCGCCCGGAGGCGCGCGTGCTGGTCGAGCACCTGCTCGAGGAGCTCGGATCCGGTGCCGTGGTCGACCTCGCCATAGGTACGAATCTTCCGCATGCCGGGACTCCGGTGGGGGATGGGGATGCGAGGCTCGGCGCCCGAAGCCGACCCGCGGTGCGATCTCAGGGAGCGATCTGTCGGCCGGTGGCGTCGTGCACGGTGATCGCGTCCACCGGGCAGCTCCTCGACGCCTCGAGGAGGGCATCGGGAGAGAGTGTCCCGGCGGAAGGTCCGAAGACCGCGATCCCCTCCTCGTCGAGCTCGAATCCGCCGGGCGCGGCATCGAGGCAGTCCCCGAAACCCACGCAGATCAGGCGGTCGATCCTGACCGTCCACCCATGCAGCCGTCGCTCGTCCACGTCCGACATCGCTCGCTCCGGTCCGGCGGGTTCGTGGCCCGCGGGTGTCGCGGGTCCCTCGCACAGGATTCGCTCCAGGCGAAACGATCGCAAGGGTTTCCATGCGCGGATCAGTCCCACGGAACTCTGGCGCCCCGCACCCGTCGGCGCCAGAATGCCCCCCATGACCGATCGCCAAGGGACAGCTGACTCCCCCGCGGGGGGACGGGGCACGATCGTCGTGGCCGCGGGCGGAATCGTGGTCCTCGCGGTGGCCTTCGTGGCGGCGACGCTCCAGCGGCCGGAGCCCCCCACCTTTCTGCCGTCACCGGTGCTGGACGTGCTCCCCACCGAACCCGGCGACGCGCCGCCGACCGGCGTGCAGATGCGCACCATCGACGCCTCCGTTCCAGATCGATGGCGTCACTTCTCGCTTCGGGCCGGTGCGGTCCTCGAGACCGCCGGACCCACCGACTGGGACCTGGCCTTCCGCCGCTTCCAGGTGATCGCGAACGGGGGACCCGGATTCGCGGGGCAGGTGGTGGTGGCCGACCTCGGGGAACGGGATTTCGACGCGGTGGGCGTCGACGATCTGCGCCGGCTTCCCCCCGAGGACTTCGACGAGACCCGGGTGCGAAGCGACTCGGTGCACCCCGTGCTGCAGGGATGGTACGACTACTCCTTCCTGTCGCACCTGCTTTCGGCCACGCCCCGGGTCTACGCCATTCGCACCGTCGACGGGCAGCTGGCCAAGCTCCAGTTCACGGGGTACTACTGCCCCGGCCCGGTCCCGGGCTGCGTGACCTTCCGCTACGAGGTGTTTTCGCCACCCGGAGGCTGATCGGTCGCGGCCCCCGGAGCCTCGTCGCCGGCTCCCGGGGCATCCTCGAAGGCCGCCGGGGCCTCGTCGAGCTGCAGGCGCAGGGGGGTACGCACGACCATGCGGTCGCTCCGGGTCGCGGGGTTCGGCATCAGGTGGGGCGGGCGGCGGAAGGGCTCGGGCGAAAGGAGCTCCGCCGGACGCAGGTGCTCCTCGATGACCACCAGCACCAGCTCCGTGCGGTCGTCGGGAAGCTCGATGTCGACGACCAGGTCGCCGTGCGGGCGTCCCTGGTGGGTGAGCAGGGTGACGGGGCGCCGGGCCCCGGCGGTGCCCGCCTCGCCGGCGGGAACGGGCTGCCCGTTGACCGCGACGATCCCGGCCCCGTCGTCGTCGGGAAGGAGGAGCGACAGGAACTCCGCACCGACCTCCGAGCCCACCGCGAGGCGGATCACCCGGGCAAAGGGGTTCGGCACCCGCCCTTCGAGGCGGACCACCGGCTGTGCGAACCCCGCCGCCGGCGCGGACACGGCGCGGTACGCTCCCGGCAGGAGGAAGTCCTCCACCGTCCGTTCCGGTCCGAAGGGCCCCGTGGTTTCCTCGAACCAGTCGAAGCCTGCGTCCTCGCGGGTCAGCCAGAGGGCCTCGCCCCCCTCGGCGCGGTCGAGGGCATACAGGAGCGTGGAGGGATGCGGCCGAAGCTCGGTGGGCCCGGCCTGCAGGATGCCGACACCGGTCAGACCGGCGGCCAGGACGAGGGCGCCCAGGGGTGCCCACCACCGGTTCGGCTCGAGGAGCCCGTCCAGGGCCGGCAGGATCACGGCGATTCCGAGGGCCAGGAGCACCGCGAGTCCGGTGGCCAGCCGCAGGCTCATGGCCACCCAGATCCCTTCCACGAGCGGTACCGTCATGGCGAGGGCGGGAAGCGCCAGGAGCAGAACGAGGATGCGGGCCCAGGGGGCGAGCCTTCCGTCCCGCGTGCCCCCGGCCGCCGGGAGCCCGCCCCCGAGCGCCGCAGCCCCGGCGGCCAGCACCCCCGCGAGCGCGGGGATCTGGAAGTCGAGGGCGGTCAGGGGCGCCACCATGGCCAGGACCACGGAGAGAAGCACCGGGACCGCCACGGCGCCGGTGGCCAGCGGCCCCACGCCGAAA
>JBJHBX010000226.1:0-5242 GCA_050485725.1 Gemmatimonadales bacterium
CGGGCCCGCTGATCGGGGTCAAGCTCCACGTACTGACCCGGAAGACGCTGGGCGGGCTCGCAACCGACCTTTCGGCTCGGGCGCTCGATGCCCGGGGCGACCCGATTCCCGGGCTCTGGGCCGCCGGCGAGGTGGCGGGGTTCGGGGGCGGGGGGATGCACGGGTACCGGGCCCTCGAGGGGACCTTTCTCGGAGGATGCATCTTCTCGGGCCGAATGGCGGGCCGCTCGGCCGCCGAGGCCGTCGGGGGCTGAGTCCGGCCCCGGGGAGCCGCTACCCGTGCTTCCTCAGTCGCGGGGTTTCAGGGCCAGGAGCCATGCCACCACGTCGTCGATGACCTCGCCGACGATGAGGGTGTGCCCCTCGTTCTCCCGGGTACGGAGCTTCACTTCCCAGCCCGCGTCGCGGGCCTGCGCAGCCGCGGCCTCGAGGCGGGCCGGTGGCGAAAGCGGATCGAGCGCACCGGCCACCACGAGAAGGGGGGGGCGTGTGGCAGCGGTTCCCTCCCCCCGGTCCGGTTCCCGGGGTGGCGCCCCGGCTCCACATGGCCCGGCGATGCATACCACGCCGCGGACGGCTCCGGGGTCCCTGAGCGTCGTGGCCCAGGCCGCCCCGGCTCCCATGGAGTGCCCGACGAGGAAGACGCGGGATCGGTCGACCGGCACCTGGTCCTCGACCGCCTCGAGCAGGGCCTCGAGGGCACCGGGGCGCTGGGCGAAGTGGATGGTGGAGGGTGAGAGGAGCACGAAGCCGTCCTGAACCGCAAGGTCGGCCAGGCGCCCGGCCCCGTAGGCCTCGACGAACATGTGCTCGTTGCCTCCCGCCCCGTGGAGGGCCACCACCACCGGAAAGCCCTCCGGCTCCGCCGGGGCCCCGGGCGGAATCACCAGGCGGTAGGCCAGGGGAGGGGACCCGGTGATCTCCCGACCCCGGTCGGCGAGGGAGGAGACGGTTGCCGCAGCCGCGGCGGCGTGGGCCTCCCGGACGGTTTCCTCCGGTTCGATCCGGGCCACGAGGGCGTCCATGGCCGCCACCACCGGTTCGACCTGCCCGGCGAAGAAGGCCAGCGTGGCCTGGTCGAAGGCCCGGTTGAGGGCTGCACGATCGGCCGCCGCCGCGGGGCGGTCCCGGAGCGCGTACTCGACGCGGAGGAGCGCCTCGGCCAGAGCATCGAGGGGGGCGGCGGTGGCCGGCGCGCCCGGCTGCTGGGCCGCTGCCCCGGGGGCCAGGGGTACAAGGATGCCCGGGAGCACGGTGGCAGCGGCGAGAATCCGGAGGAGGCGCATACGGGGCTCGAGAGGAGGGGTGAAGGGGAGCGCGGCTGCGGTGCGGCGCAAGAACGCCCTTCCGGAGTTCAGAACCAGGCTCTCCGGGCCTTCGGGCCCAGCGCGCTGGTCAGGAAGGCACCGGCGATCGAGGCGGCGATGAGCAGGGCGAGGGCCTCGCGCGGCCATCGCAGGGCGACGAGGAGACACCCCAGCAGAACCGCCAGGTTCATCCCCCAGTCGACCAGGATCCAGCGGTAAAGCTCCGGTGGGAGGGGACGGCACCAGGCTCCAACCCGCTGCGCCCGCGCGATGAAGGCGATGGAGAGGAGCGAGAGCAGGGCGAAGAGTCCGATGAAGGGGAGAACGGATGCGGGCGCGGAGGGATCGGCTCCCACGAGGCTCGTGGGGAGGGGGGCAAGAGCGACGCCCGCCAGCAGCGCCAGGGTCAGCGCCACGAGGCCGGGTTCGAACCAGGCGAGCCGGGCCACGATCCTGTGGTGATGCCACCAGACATTCCCCACGAGCACGAAGGCCAGCGCGAACGACAGGAGTCCCGTCGGCTCCAGCCCCTCGAGCGTCAGCACGAGAAGGGTCAGGGAAATCGCGAAGACGGCGTCGGAGAGGTTCACGACCCGGCCGAACTCGAGGGAGTCCCGGGCGAACCGGGGAGGGGTCGGCGCTTCAGGTGACTTCGGTGCGGAAGGTCCGTTCATCCACCGAAAGTGGGGTGTTCCGGCGTGGCTCGCGACCCCGCGACCTGCACGCCGTCGGGCCCGGTCCGGGCGGGTCGTCGACCCTTGTCGGACCAAGCCGCACCCGGAGAGGTCATCCCGAGGCCGGCGCGCCCGCGTCGGATGGCGTGTCGGACGCCTCGAGCTTCTCGAAGGCCCGCCAGCCGATGTCCGGCCGGAACTGCCTTCCCTCGAAGTCGATGGCCTGCGCCGCCGCGTGGCTCCGTGCGCGGGCCTCGGCCAGGTCGGCACCCACCCCGACGACGGAAAGGACCCGTCCACCCGCGGTGACCACGCTCCCGGAAGGGTCGATCCGGGTCCCGGCGTGGAAGACCAGGAGACCGTCGTCGGGATCACCGGTCAGGTCGAGCTCCTTCCGCCCGGGCACCCGCTTCGCCGACACGAGGCCGTCGGGAATGCGAACCACCTTCCCCTTCTCGTAGTCGCCGGGATACCCGCCCGAGGCGAGCACGGTGTTCAGCGCAACACGCCCGGTCGAGGCCGGATCCCCGACGCCTGCGATGCTCCCGCCCCGGGCCACCGCCACCATCAGCTCCAGGAGCGGCTCGTCCATCAGCGGGAGCACGACCTGGGTCTCGGGATCACCGAAGCGGGCGTTGAACTCGACCACCTTCGGACCGTCCGGGGTGAGCATCATCCCTGCGTAAAGAAGGCCCCGGAAGGGTGAGGCGCTGGCCTCGAGGGCATCGAGCACGGGCAGGAAGACCCGCCTCCGGATCTCGTCCAGGAGCGGCGCATCCACCCCCGGAACCGGTGCGTACGCTCCCATGCCGCCGGTGTTCGGACCGGTGTCACCCTCGCCCACACGCTTGTGGTCCTGGGATGGGAGGAGAAGCGACACGTGGCGCCCGTCGGTGATCCCGAAGACCGAGATTTCCTCCCCGGTCATGTACTCCTCGATGACGATCTCTCGCCCGGCATCGCCGAAGGCCGCCTCGGCGAGCATTTCGCGGGCCGCGGTGAGCGCCTCGTCTTCGGTCATGCAGACCACCGCACCCTTGCCGGCGGCGAGCCCCGACGCCTTCACGACAATGGGGGCCCCCTTCTCCTTGAGGTAGGCTTCGGCGGCGGGCCACTTGGTGAAGGTCAGGTGATCGGCGGTAGGCACCCCGGCGCGGGCCATGAGCTGCTTGGCGAAGGCCTTCGACGACTCGATCCGGACCGCCGAGGCCGAGGGGCCGAAGAGAGGAAGGCCGCGCTTCCGGAAGATGTCGCCGATCCCCTTGGCCAGCGGCACCTCGGGGCCCACGACCGTCAGCGTGATCGCCTCCCCCTCAGCCCACGAGGCGAGGCCGTCGACGTCTTCCGGTGAGAGGTCGACAGGCGTGCACAGCGGTGCCATGCCCGGGTTCGGGCGGGTGGCGAAGAACTCGGCGCCGGGGGCGTCCCCGCGCAGTTTCCAGAGAAGGGCGTGCTCGCGCCCCCCGTGGCCGACGATCAGGATCTTCATGCCTGTGGGATGGGTCCGTGGATGGGAGTGGATCGGTTCGCGCCCAGCGCCGTGGTCCCCGGGGAACCGGGCGCCGGTCCGCAATCTAGGGCGATGGTCCGCAAGAGGCGAAGATCGGCGTCCAGCGCTCGACGTTCAAAGCGGCTTCCCACGTGGTGGTTGCGTTCCGCCTGGGGTCCCGTGCGACCCCGGGCACGGTTTGACAGCCCGACGGTCAGCGAGAACCTTCGCTGCACTGGGTTCTACTCCGTCCGGCTCACCTGCGGAGCCGCGCACGTCCAGGGTGACTCGAACCCCAGAGACCTGCACGATGCGGACCCCCGTTCCGGAGGCTTGTCGATGGCGGCAAGGTGCCTGAAGCTCGCGCTGCGGACCGGGCTGGTCCCATTCCGGGGTCTGCTCCCCATTCTCGGGGCGGTGGCGTTGCATGGCTGCTCCGGAGCCGCAGACGGCCGGCTGCCGCACGACCTGCACGATGCGCCCGAGCGCACCCTGGTCGAGGTGTTTCGGCTGGGAGGTCTCGAACCCCCCGAGGCCGAGATGTTCGACGCGTTGCCGCTGATCGTGATGGCGGTGGACCGCGACGAGCGACTCTTCGTTCTTCACCGCAGGCAGGGGCGCGTCGCGGTGTTCGAAGCGAACGGTACCTTCGTGCGGTGGATCGGCCACGGCGCCGGAAGGGGGCCCGGCGAGTTCAACACGCCTGACCGGATCGGGCTTCTCGGGGACACCGTACGGATCCGGAACATGAGCCCCCCCACATCACGCTCTTCGATGGCGGCGGCGTCCTGATTCGCACGGATCGGGTTCCGCTCGCGGCTTCGGGGGGTGTGATTCTCGGAGCGCAGGGCATCTCGGGCTACCTGGCCGAAGGGCAGGCATGGGTAGAACCGGACGGGCCACCTGCGGCCTTCGACGAGCAGACCGCTGGGCCGGCCACCCTGGCGCTGGGGTCGAGGGAGCTCGATGGCGACCGTGACATCGTCCTTGCCTGGAGGGGCAACCGGGCCCGCCTGCGGGGGCTGGAGTTCGGTCCCGTGCCCGAACCCCTGTCGCTACGCATCCTGCGCCTCGACGGAGAGACACGGTGGCACCGCGAGTTGACCGTTGCACCCCTGGTGCTTCCTTCGGGCGAGCGGAGCGCCGTCATCGAGGAAGGAAGGGACATGGTCCGGCAGCTGCGCGAAAACCTCCTGGGAGCGGGACTGCCGGCGACGGGCGTGCCCGTGGTGCCTTCGGAGGCCGAGGCCAGGGAGCTCCTGTATCTGCCGGAGCACCGCCCCCCGGTCGGGGCCGTGAAGCTGGGCCTCGACGGCACGATCTGGCTTGGGCTCCAGGACGCAGGGGCCGGGCAGAGCTGGCTCGCGATGGACGAGGAGGAGGGGATCCTCTTCCGCGTCACCCTTCCCGAGGGCACGCGGTTCGGACAGGGGACCCGCGACGCGATCTGGTACGCGGAGCGCGACGACCTGGGCGTGACCTGGGTGGTGAGGGCGGAGGTCGTGGCCGCAGGAGGTTCATGAACCGAGGAGGGAGGCGTCGATGAACGGAGAGACGACGTCCGTCCGTCGGGTGATCCTCGGCGTGGCGCTCGGGGCCGTGCCCGGTCGGTGAACGACGGTACCGAATCCTTCACCGGAGTGCGGTGCATGCCGTTCCTCTGACCCTGCGACCCCATGCGGTGAGCTGACCCCACGCCCCGCCGGCCCGGACGCACTCGAGGCAGCCGGTCTCCGGGAGGCAGACCGGTTGACACATCGGTAATGGGAATG
>JBJHBX010000227.1:0-5234 GCA_050485725.1 Gemmatimonadales bacterium
CCCGGAGGGTCAAGGAGGACGCGGCCATCGCCCTCGTCTTCCCCGCGCTCTTCTCCATCGCCGTGCTCCTGATCTCGCGCCACGCGGGGCACGTTCACCTGGACGTGGATGCGGTGCTCCTCGGCGAAATCGCCTTTGCACCCCTCCGGCGGCTCGTGGTCGCGGGACAGGACCTGGGGCCGAAGAGCCTGTGGGTCATGGGCGGGATCCTGCTGCTGAACGCCGCCTTCGTCGCGGCGCTCTACAAGGAGATGAAGCTCTCGACCTTTGACGCCGGCCTCTCCGCCGCCCTCGGGTTTCACCCCGCCCTCGTTCAGTACGCCTTCATGACCGTGGTCTCGCTGACCGCAGTGGGGGCCTTCGACGCCGTGGGGTCGATCCTCGTGGTGGCCCTGATGATCGCGCCCCCGGCCGCCGCACGTCTCCTGACGCACCGGCTCCCCCTCCTTCTCGGGCTCTCGGCCGGCATCGCGGCGGTCTCGGCCCTCGCCGGCTTCCACGCCGCGCTCCTGCTCGACGCATCGATCTCGGGATGCATGGCCGTCGCCGCGGGCGCCTTCTTCGCCCTCGTGCTCCTCGTCGCGCCGGAGCGGGGAATCCTGGCCAGGGTCCTCAGGGAACGGAGGCAGAAGGTGGAGTTTGCCGGACTCATGCTCAGCATTCATCTTCTGAACCACGAGGGAACCCCCCGGGCACCGGAGGAGAACCGCCTCGGGCACCTGCCGGAACACCTGCGCTGGTCACCGGATTTCGCTGCAAGGGTGGCACGGCATGCCGAGCGCGAAGGCCTTCTCGTGCGCGGGGAGCGGGACCGGTTGCACCTGACCCCGCTCGGCCGGGAGGCGGCGCGCCACGTGATGGTGCGATGACCCTCCCGTCGATCGGGGTCCTCCACTACACTACGTTTCGCCCGCCGCGGGTCCCGCGGGGGGGAACGAGGCATCCCGGAACGAAGCGCCGGACGAGCGCGAGAGGGCAGAGCGTGACCGCTGAATCGACGAGGACGACGTGACCTCCGCCCACTGGCTCCTCAGGGTGGCAGAGCGGGCCGGTGTGGCTGCACCGGCGCGTGTCGAACTCCAGCCCTCGACGCCCGTCCGGGAGGCATGGGGTCCCGCGTCGAAGGCGCTTGGGATCAACGACCGCGAAATGGCCCGGATCGTCGCCGGGCACTTCCGCCTCGAGGTGGCCGACCTGACCCAGGCCCAGTCCCGCGCCGTCGAGGTCATTCCCGAGTCGGTGGCTCGGAAGCACCACGTCTTCCCGATCCAGATCAGCGAACGGCAACTCACCGTCGCCACCTGCGACCCGACGGATCTCGATGCCGAGCGCTCGCTGGCCTTCGCCTCGGGGCGGACCGTGGTCTTCCAGGTCGCGGCGCCCTCGGACATCGCGGCGGCGCTCGACGGCGGCTTCGGGGGCGACAGCGCCCTCGAGTCGCTCCTGGGCGATCTCTCGAAGGGCCCGAACCGCCTCGAGGAGGACGTCCAGGTCATGGAGGACCGGGGCCCCGACTCGGTCTCGGAAGAGGACGTGGATTCGGGACCGGTGATCCAGGCTGCGAACCTGATCATCCGGGAGGCCATCGAGGCGGGGGCGTCGGACATCCACATCGAGCCCGGGCGGGGAAAGGGGAACGTCCGAATCCGGGTCGACGGCGTGATGCGCGCCCACATGGAGGTCCCGATGACCGCCATGAACCGGATCATCTCGCGCATCAAGATCCTGGGGAAGCTCGACATCACCGACCGCCTGCGCCCCCAGGACGGCAAGGCGCGGGTCAGGGTCCGGAACCAGGCCTACGACCTCCGCATCTCGACCCTGCCGGCGGGAGGCGCGGAGAAATGCGTGATCCGGATCCTGGACTCGAGCAAGAACCACGTGCTGGCGGACCTGGGGATTCCGGAACACGAGCTGAGGCGCTTCCGGGAGCTCCTGGGTCACCGCGAGGGGGTCGTCCTGGTGACCGGGCCCACCGGGTCGGGAAAGACCACGACCCTCTACGGAGCCCTGCGCGAGCTGGCCGACGGCAAGGTGAACATCATGACGGTGGAGGACCCGGTCGAGTACGACCTCCCCGCCATCACGCAGACGCAGGTCGAGAAGAAGCAGGGCATGACCTTCGCCTCGGCGCTCCGGGCCATCCTGAGGCAGGACCCGGACATCATCCTCGTCGGCGAGATCCGCGACAAGGAGACGGCGGAGACCGCCGCGCAGGCGGCGCTGACCGGCCACCTGGTGCTGGCCACCGTGCACGCGAACGACGCCGTCTCGGCGGTGGCGCGCCTCGCCGACCTCGGGCTCCAGCACTCGACGGTGGCGACGGCGCTCCGGGGGGCGCTCGCGCAGCGCCTGCTTCGCGGGGTCTGTTCCGCCTGCGCCGAGCCGGTTCGCGGGAACTTCACCGAGGAGGAGGAGCGGCTGCGGAAGGCCTACGACACCGACCCGGTGGTCCGGGCCGTGGGATGCGCGGAGTGCGGCTTCACCGGCTACCGGGGACGGCTCCCCGTGCAGGAGGTGATGCACTCCGACCCGCGCGTCCAGGAGGCGATCGAGCTCAGGAAGGGGCACGCCACGCTGCAGCGACTCGCGATCCAGGGGGGAATGCGGACCATGCGCGACGTGGCCCTCGACTGGGTAACGCAGGGGCGCACGACGCTGGTCGAGGTCGAGCGCGTGATCGGCCAGATGCAGGACCACGAGGAGGCCGAGGAGCGGAAGGGCCCGCCCCGGATCCTGATCGTCGACGACGAGGAGGAGGCCCGCATGATGATGGCCTCGCTCCTCGAGGCGCAGGGGTACGAGGTCCGGACCGTCGAGGACGGCCAGAAGGCGAAGGACCTCCTCGCCACCGACCCCGACTGGTCGCTCATGATCCTTGACCTCCTGATGCCCCGCATGGACGGCCGGGAGCTCCTTCGCTGGATCCGCGGGGCCGTCGACACGATGGCCCTCCCGGTCCTCGTGCGCACCGGAAAGGAGGGGGAGGAGGCCGAGGCGGAGATCCTCGAGGCCGGTGCCGACGACTACCTGTCGAAGGAGATCCAGGCCCACCGTTTCCTGGCCAGGGTGAAGGCGATCCTGAGGCGCGCGGCGCTCTGATCCGCAGGGGTTCGGACAGGGGCCGCGGCCGCGGCGCCCGAATTGACACTCCTGCACCCCCCTGCGAAGTTACGAGGCTTGAGATGCGGGTCCTTTCCGGGCCCGTCGAGATTTTCCCCGCGTCCTCGTCAACCCGCCCATGTTCAAGTCCATCCGCGCACGGATCCTGCTGATCGTGCTCGTGGTCGGCGCCTCCGGCTGGTACCTGTACCAGAACTACCAGGAGAGCGGATCGCCCATCAAGCTGGGTCTCGACCTCCAGGGGGGCATGCACCTCGTCCTCGAGATCGACGACCCCGAAGGCATCCTCTCGATGGAGGACAAGTCCGATGCCATCGATCGCTCCGAGCGGGTGCTCCGGAACCGGGTCGACGAACTCGGCGTCGAGGAGCCGCTGATCCAGAAGGTGGGGCAGGACCGCCTCATCGTGGAGCTCGCCGGGATCACCGACGAGGAACGCGCGAAGGAGATCATCGGAACCACGGCGCTCCTCGAGTTCAAGCTGGTGCGCCCGCTGGCCGACATCGAGCCCTACCTGGGCCGCATCGACCGGGCCATCGTCGCCGCCCTGGGCGCGGACTCGATCCGGGCGCTGGGGCGCGACGTCACCGCGCCGGAAAGCGCGGTGGAGGACCTGATCTTCGGCGGTGCCGGGGCGGGGGCCGACACCATCCCTGCCGATCCGGGGGCCGAACCCGCCGAGGAACCGGCCATCGAGCCCCAGGATCCCGAGGACCCGGGCGCCGACCTGACCGATGCCGAGCGACTCCTGAGACCCTTCACCTCGCTCCTGCTTTCGGGTGGTGACGGGGTCTTCCTCGTGGCCACCGAGGACTACCCGGTGGCGCGCATGTTCCTGGAGCTCCCCGAGGTCCAGTCGGTCCTCCCGCGAACGGGCCGGACCGGCGGGCCGTCGTTCCACTTCGGGTGGCAGCCCACCGCGGTCGGGGGGCGCACCTTCCGGGAACTCTACGTGCTGGACCGGATCGCCTTCCTGGCCGGAGACGAGCTCGAGTCCGCCAGCGCGGCCCGCGACCCGCAGTTCAACATGCCGATCGTGCAGTTCGGACTGACCCGCGCAGGGGGCCGGAACTTCGGGAACACCACCCGGCAGAACGTCGGGGAGCGGATCGCGATCGTGCTCGACGGCGATGTCGTGAGCGCACCGGTCGTGCGTTCCGAGATCCGCCAGCGCGGCCAGATCGAGCTGAGCGGCGCGGCCATGGAGGAAGCCCGCGACCTGGCCCTCGTGCTGCGCGCGGGTGCGCTCCCGGCCCCCCTCCGCATCCTCGAGGAGCGGACGGTGGGCCCCTCGCTCGGCCAGGACTCCATCGACCAGGGGCGCATCGCCGGCATCATCGGCCTCCTCCTGGTTCTCGTCATCATGGTCGCGTACTACCGCTTCACCGGCGTCATGGCCATCGCGGCCCTCGGGGTCTACGTGATCCTCGTGATGGGCGGCCTCGCGGCGCTGGGGGCCACGCTGACGGTGCCCGGAATCGCCGGGTTGATCCTCTCGATCGGAATGGCGGTGGATGCGAACGTGCTGATCTTCGAACGCATCCGGGAGGAGATCGATGCAGGGCGCGCGGTCCGCACGGCGGTGGACGAGGGCTTCGGAAACGCCCTCTCCGCCATCGTCGACGCGAACCTGACGACCCTCATCACCGCGCTGATCCTCTTCCAGTTCGGCACCGGACCGGTCCGCGGCTTCGCCGTGACGCTGACCATCGGGATCATCGCCTCCTTCTTCACCGCCCTGTTCGTGACCCGGACCTTCTACCTGATGTACATCAGGAACAAGAAGGCCCAGGACACCATCAGCATCTGAGGACGAGCCCACGATGCGTTTCTTCAAGGATGCGAACTACGAGTTCCTCGAGAAGCGTCGGAAGGCCTACGTGCTTTCCGCCGCCGCCATCGGGCTCGGGATCGCCGCGATGATCTTCAACGTGGCCACCCTCGGGAGCTGGCTCGACTACGGCGTCGACTTCACCGGCGGAACCCTCGTGCAGGTGCAGTTCGAGGGCGAGGTGACGGCGGGCGACCTGCGGGCCGCCCTCGGGGGCGCCCAGGCGCCCTCGATCACCCGGTTCGGCGCCGACAACGAGTTCACGATCCGGGCGCCACTT
>JBJHBX010000228.1:0-5217 GCA_050485725.1 Gemmatimonadales bacterium
ACGTACGGCCGGTCCACGCTCCCGCCCGGGTCGAAGACGATGGGGCCTCCGAGGAGCGCAGACATCCAGGGCTCGCTCCCGTCGAGCCCCCGGAGCCAGTTGGCCAGTTCATCTCCCGTCCGGGCCCCCGCCGCAACCCCCTCCACCACGACCCACGCCGCGTCGTGTGCCATGACGCTCGTGCTGGTGGGCTCGGCTCCATCCGTCGCCGCCCGGAACCGGGTGCGAAAGGCCTCGAAGACCTCTCCCGAGGGAAGCGGGAGAAAGTCCAGGTATTCCACCGCCGTCCACGCGGGGCCCCGCTCCTCCGGGGCGGCCGACCGCCCCGAGGTGCCCACCCCGTCGGGCCCGATGACCGGCACGTATCCGAGCCGCTCGCGGATCCCGGGAAGGAGGGCGTCCAGCACCCGCCCCCGCCCGAGGAAGGCGATGGCGTCGGGTGCCGCGCGCTCGACCAGCCCCACCGCCGCCAGCACCTCCTCCTCCTCCGGCCGCCGCTCCTCGTGCGGAAGGTCCAGGACGACCTCGAGGCCGAGAAGATCGAGTCCCTCGCGAAGGCTGGATCGGAGTTCCCGCCCGTAGTCGTCGTTCACGTAGAGGAGGGCGATCCTGCCCCCCGTGCCGACCCTTTCGTGGAGAAGGCTCGCGAGGAGCCGGCCCTGTCGGTCGTCGGGAGGAACGAGGGAGAAGGCCAGCGGGCCCGCCTCGGCAAAGAGCGGCGAGCTCACGGTCGGGGCAAGCTGCAGCACGCCGCCGGCGTGGTAGATCGGCGAGGCCGCGAGACTGCTCGAGCTGTTCGCATGGCCGATCACGGCCACGAGCCCGGGGTGCCTGACCAGCCCCTCGGCGATCTCGAGCGCCGCCGTCGCGCTCTCTGCCCCTTCCACTCTGAAGAGCGTGTCGAGTACGAGCCCGGGGTGAGCCTCGAGCGCCGCCTCGATCCCGAGCCGCGCCGCCACGGCGAATCCAGTGCCGGCGGCCACGGCCACTGCGGGGCGATGGGCGTCGGGTGCGCAACCCGCCATCGCCCCTCCGCCCGCGACCGCGAGCACGAAGAGGATCGGGCCGAGGGTGGGCCGGATCGGTATGGGGCGGAGCGACATGCCGGACACCCTGGTCGGGGCTCGGGGAGGGGGGCCGCGCACCTCCGCAACGCCCCCACGCCAATCCTAACGCTCCCCGGTCCGTCGCGGGAGCACCCCGCGCCTTGACACCCTGCAGCGTACCGGCGGAGCTTGACCGGCATGACCCCCCTCCGCCGGCTCCGCCGCCGGGTGCGGCACCTCCTCCGCGGGGGCCTGCCCGATGCGCCACACTTCCTGTACCATCGGAATTACCGGCGTGGCCTGACCGGCGTACCGATGGACGCCATGCGGGGCGAGCGCATCCTCGCCTGGCTCCTCGAGGAGGGATGGCTCTCCCCCGGGCGCATCGTCGAACCAAGGCCCGCATCGCTCGAGAACCTCCTCCGCGTGCACCCGCCGGAATACCTGCGCACGCTGGAGGACCCCGCGGAGGTCGGCCGCGTCATGGGGCTTCGCCTCACCCCCGAGGAGGCCGCGGCTGCGGTGGCGATGCAGCGCCTCGCAGCCGGCGGCACGATCCAGGCCACCCGCCTCGCGCTCAGGTCCGGCGGCGTGGCCTTCCACCTGGGCGGCGGCTTCCACCACGCCGGACCGACGCGGGGCACCGGCTTCTGCGTGCTGAACGACGTGGCGGTGGCGGTGGCGCGCCTTCGCGGACAGGGCTTCTCCAGGCCGATCCTGGTGGTGGACCTGGATCTGCACGACGGAAACGGCACCCGGGCCGCCTTCGCCGCCGACCCGACGGTCTGGACCTTCTCGATGCACAACGCGCACTGGGAGGAACCCCGGGCCGTGGCCGACACCTCGCTCGCCTTCGGTCCGGGGATCGAGGACGCGCCCTACCTGGAGCTGCTTCGGAGCGAACTCCCCCCCGTCGTGGCGGCCCACGCACCGGGGCTCGTGGTCTACGTGGCGGGGGTTGACCCGGCGGCGAACGACGGCTACGGCGACGGTCGGCTGACGCAGGCGGCACTCCTCGAACGCGACCGCTTCGTCACCGGGCTGGTCCGGGGCGACCAGGGTGCCGGGGGGCCCCGACCCGTGCCCATGGTCGTCGTGCTGGCGGGCGGGTACGGCGCCTCGGCCTGGCGGTCCTCTGCACGCTTCGCGGCCTGGCTTGTCACCGGAAGGGTCGAGGAGCCACCGGACGACCTGCGCGTGGCGCTCGAACGGGCCCGCCGCGACTGGGGGCGGACGGCGGACGCTGCCCCGGCCGGCGACGACCCCGACGGTTCCGATCCCTTCCGCTGGTCGCTCGAGGACTCGGATCTCGTGGCGGTGGGTGCGGTCGCATCGGCCCGTCCGCTCCTGCTGGGCCGCTGGACCGAGGACCGGGTCCGCGCCGACCTGGAGCGGTTCGGCCTCCTGGCGCAGCTCCGCAACCGGGGGTACGCCGAGCCCTTCGTGGAACTCCGCGGCGCCACGGGCCTGGGCCCGGTGGTGCGGGTGTGGGGTGAGCGGGAACGCAGGCACCTGCTGATCGAGCTCCGGGCCGAGATCGACCGGGGATCGGTCCCGGGGCACCCGCTCCTGCGCGTCGAATGGCTGCTGCTGCAGGACCCCCGCGCCGACTTCACCGAGGCGCGCCCTCCCCTCCCCGGGCAGGCGCACCCCGGTCTCGGGGGGCTTGCCGACATCGTGGCATGGCTCGTCACCCTCTGCCGCGACATGGAGCTCGACGGAATCCTCTTCCGCACCGGCCACTGGCACGTCGCCGCCCTGGCCCGCAGACACCTGCACTTCCTTTCGGAGGGGGATGCGAAGCGCTTCGCCGAGGTGGGCCGGCGGGTGCATGGGCGTCCCCTGGCCGAGGCCGCGGGCGAACTGGAACGCGGCGGACCGGCGGGGGACGCCGCGGCGCTGGGCGAGATGGAGCTCGTGATCCCGGTGGGGGCCGGGCTCCACGGGAAGACGGTCGGCCTTCCGGACGATAGATTGAACCCATGAACTTCGTCGCCGTGACCCAGTCCCTGGCCTCCCTCGCGCTCCTGTCGGGGCTCGCGGGGATCGTTCTGCTGGTGGCGCTGGCGGTCCCCGCCTCGCGACGCGCGGTGGCCAAGCGGGTGGAAGGGGGCGAGCGGGGGCTCGTGGCCTTCGCCGCCGTCGTCGCCCTCGTGTCGAGCGCCGGAAGCCTCTACTACTCCGAAGTCGTCGGCTTCATCCCCTGCATCCTCTGCTGGTACCAGCGCATCGCGATGTATCCGATCGTGCTGGTCCTGGGGGTCGGTCTCGTCCGGAAGGACAGGAACGCGTGGGCGTACGGTCTCCCCCTCGCGGTCGTGGGGCTCCTGATCGCCCTGTACCACGTGATGATCCAGTTCCAGCCGGCCCTCGACGTGGGGGCCTGCGGGACCGGTGTGCCCTGCACGGCGCGCTACCTGGCCATTTTCGGCTTCGTGTCCATTCCCGTGATGGCCTCGGGGGGGTTCCTGCTGATCGCGGGGCTCCTCCTGGCCGCCCGGGCCGGCTACGCCCTCCAGGATGCAGGCACCGACTGAGCGCGTCCCCGTCTCGGTCTTCGAGGACCCCGCCGAGGCGGCGGTTCACGTGGCCCGGGTCATCGCCGAACTCGTCGTCGAGCGGCGCACACGCGGGAAGGGAACGGTGCTCGGGCTCGCCACCGGCTCCACGCCGGTCACGGTCTACCACGAGCTGGTCCGGCTGCACGAGGAAGAGGGGCTCAGCTTCGAGGGGGTCACCACCTTCAACCTCGACGAGTACTTCCCGATGGCCCCCGAGGCGCTCCAGAGCTACCGGCGCTTCATGCGGGAGCACCTCTTCGACCGGGTGGGCCTGGATCCGTCGAGGACGCATCTTCCTGACGGCACCCTCGACCCCGCCGACGTCCCGGCCCACTGCGTAGCCTACGAGGCCGCGATCCGGGCGGCGGGGGGGATCGACCTGCAGCTCCTGGGCATCGGGCGCACCGGGCACGTGGGCTTCAACGAGCCCGGCTCGACCCCGGAGTCCCGGACCCGGCTGATCTGGCTCGACCGGCTGACGCGCCTCGACGCCGCGTCCGACTTCTTCGGGATCGAGCATGTGCCGACCCGGGCCATCACGATGGGGGTGGGGACGATCCTCGAGGCCCGGCGGATCATCCTGATGGCCTGGGGCGAGGGGAAGGCCGCCGTCGTCGCCCGGAGCGTCGAGGGCGAGCCCTCGGCCGCCGTTCCCGCCACCTTCCTCCAGGCACATCCCGCCGCCGGGATGGTCCTGGACCGGGCCGCTGCCGCCGCCCTGACCCGCGAGGCCGCACCCTGGCTCCTGGGCGAGGTGGACTGGAGCGAGGCACGCGTCCGGAAGGCGGTGATCTGGCTCGCCCGGCGCACGGGGAAGCCGATCCTCAAGCTCACCGACGAGGACTACAACGAGCACGGACTCCAGTCGCTCGTTGCGGGGCAGGGGCCGGCGTACCGGATCAACGTCCAGGTCTTCCGGGCCATGCAGGGCACGATCACGGGGTGGCCGGGAGGGAAGCCGCCCGAGGAACGGCGGCCGGGTGACCTGCCTCGACCCCGCGACCACATCCACCCGAAGCGGGTGCTCGTCTTCTCGCCCCACCCCGACGACGACGTGATCTCGATGGGAGGCACGCTGATCCGGCTCGTCGAGCAGGGGCACGAGGTCCACGTGGCCTACCAGGTCTCGGGGAGCATTGCCGTCTTCGACAGCGATGCGATCCGCTTCTCGGACTTCGCCGCCGAGTTCAACCGCCTCTTCGGCATCGACTCCGGACGCTCGGAAGAGGTGGAGCACCGCATCGGGGCCGCGCTCAGGAAGAAGGCCCCGGGGCAGGTGGACTCCCCCGAGGTCCAGGCGCTGAAGGCGCTGATCCGGCGCGGCGAGGCGAAGGCGGCGGCCCGGTACTGCGGGATCCCGGACGCCCGGCTGCACTTCCTCGACATGCCCTTCTACGAAACCGGGACCGTCCGGAAGCGTCCGCTGGGCGACGAAGACATCGAGATCGTGGCGGCGCTGCTGGAACGGATCCGCCCCCACCAGCTCTACGCGGCGGGCGACCTCTCCGATCCGCACGGGACCCACCGGGTCTGCCTGTCGGCCATCGCCGAAGCATGCCGGCGGGTTGCGGCGCGCGAGGACGCTGGGAGACGCGGCGAGGGCGACCGGG
>JBJHBX010000229.1:0-5214 GCA_050485725.1 Gemmatimonadales bacterium
TGCAGGGAGCCGTGCACCCTGATGCCGCGGCAATCGAGGCGCGGCTTCGGCTCCTGGAGACGCGGATGGAAGATGCGGCGGCGGCGTTCGGGGCCCGGAAGGACTGAAGAGGACGGGGTTTCCAGGTGAAAAGGTCATTCTGACCTCTATGACCTGTTCCCCAGGCACGACGCGTCGAGAGGGCCCGAACGCCGCAAACGTGGCCCCTCGGGTCGCATCCCTGCGGACCAGGCACCCCTTCTGGGCCAGCGAGGCCGCAAGCGTCTCTCGCTGGCGCGGACCGTTGCGGCGCCGCCTGCCCTCCGGGGTACCCGCAGCCGCAAAGGGCTTCGGCGAGGTGCCGCGTTTGCGGCGGGTGCGCCCTCCGAGGGCGTCCCGACAGGGTGGGGGGGCCGCGGCGCTCCCCGGCCGTCCAGCAGCCGTCAGTCGCCTCCTCCCGGCCGGCGGGCGCGATCCGGGAAGGGCGGCTGGACCACCTCGACCTCGCCGTGCAGCTCCAGCAGCCGAAGGGCCTCGGCCACCCCGCGCTCGAGCTGGGGGTCGCGCCCTTCCGCCACGTCGCGGGCGGTGATCCGCACCTCGATGTCGGCGGGGATCCCGTAGTTCTCGGCGATCCAGTCCACCCCGGGCTCGAAGACGGCGTTGCACGGGGAGTTCGCCGAGCCCCCGTCGACCCGGGGGAAGTGGCTGCAGGAGCGGACCAGTCCGCCCCAGGTGCGCATCCCGATCAGGGGCCCGATGTCGAGGTGGCGGAAGGCCCAGGGGAAGAAGTCGCCCCCGGAGCCCGCGTACTGGTTGATCAGGAGGACCTTCGGTCCCAGGATGCCGGCCGGGAGCTGGTGCGGCACGCCGTTCACCGCCTCGTTCGTGATGCCGGCGCGGAGGCTCCGGTTCATCAGGTCGACCATGTAGTCGTCCAGGAGCCCGCCCCCGTTGAAGCGTTCGTCGATGACGGCGGCGGACCGGTCCTGCTGCGAGAAGTAGTAGCGGTCGAAGGAGACGAGCCCGGGGTTTCCGGTGTTCGGGACCCAGACGTAGGCGAGGCGCCCGCCCGAGAGTTCGTCGACGCGGCGGCGGTTGTCCTCGACCCAGGCGCGCTGCCGGAGCTGGACCTCGTTCCCGATGGGGACGACGATCTCGGTCCAGGCGTCGTCCATCGAGGGGGTGCGGGACACGTGGATGCGAAGCTGCCGCCCCACCGTGCCCTCGAAGGCACGGTAGGGATCCTCGTCGGCGGTGAGCTCGATCCCCTCGACCGCGAGGAGGTAGTCCCCCTCGCGCACCTGCATCCCCGGCTGGTCCAGGGGTGCGGCGAGGCCCGGATTCCACTGCTCGGTGGTGAAGATGCGCGCGATGCGCCACCGCCCGTCGGCGGCCTCGAGATCGGCGCCGAGGAGCCCCACCGGGGTCGACTGCACCTGGGGCATGTCGCCCCCGCCGAAGTAGGAGTGGCCCACCGTGAGCTCGGAGCCCATCTGGCCGATCACGTAGTTCAGATCGGCCCGGTGACGGACATGCTCCACCAGGGGGGAATAGCGCGCATACACCGCATCCCAGTCCGCACCATGCAGGTTCGGGTCGTAGAAGAAGTCCCGCTTCATGCGCCAGGTTTCGTCGAAGATCTGGCGCCATTCCAACTCGGGATCGATCCGGGCCTGCAGGTTCACCGTGAGGCGACCGGAGGTGGCGTCGGGAGGCCGCGCCGTGTCGACGACGCGCCACTGCCCTCCCGACTGGAAGAGGATGCGGCGGCCGTCGCCCGAGATCGCCACGCGGGCCACGCCCTGGGCGAAGACCTGCGCCTCGCGGGACTCGATGCGGAAGGTGTGCAGGGTCGAGCCCGGCTGCCCCTGCTGCATCTCGGTCAGGAAGACCGTGCCGCGCGGCCCGGCGAGTGCCGCGCCATACCGCCGCACCGGCATCGGGAGAGCCACGATGCGCCGCTCGATGCCTTCGAGATCGATGCGGACCTCGGGTGGGTCGTCGGAAGAGGCGTTCCCGGCGCGGGCGTTCGCGGGGGATCCGCCCCCGGGGGCGCCACGGGCTTCGCCGCTGCCCTCACCCTCGCCCGACGTTCCGCTCCCCGGCTCCTCGTCGCTTCGGGTGGGGAAGGGGGTCGGGTCGTCGCTGCGGAGCACCATGACGTAGGCGCCGTAGGTGGGCATGGCGTTGATGCTGCTCGTGTTGGCCCACCCTGCCGCGAGCCCCAGGTCGGTGCCGGCCAGGAACCAGAGGTGCCGGCCGTCGCGGTCCCAGGCCGGCGAGAAGGCATCCGCCATGGGGTCGGTGAGCACGTGGGTCTCGCCCGTTTCGACCGACCAGACCACGAGGCGACGAAAGCGGTTCGGGAAGCGGTTCTCGTAGGCGAGCCACTTCGAGTCCGGTGACCAGACCGGCCGCATCGAGGTGCGGTCGTTCGAGTCCCCGCCCAGGTCCGCGGTAATCACGCGACTGCTCGCGACCTCCACCACCCGCACCCTGGCCCGGTCGTCCATGAAGGCGATCCGGCTCCCGTCGGGAGACCAGGACGGGTTCCACGCCATGCTCGACTCGCCGATGTCGATGGCGCGGGGGTCGCCAAGGCCATCCTGCGGACCGATCAGGAGGCGGTAGCCCTCGCCCGCATCCGAGAACCAGGCCACCGAGTCGCCCAGGGGGGACCAGATCGGGGCCCGGTCGGCGGCGCCGTCGGTGCGCGTCAGGTTGCGAACCGTGCCATGCTCCACCGGAACGGTGAAGATCTCGCCCCGGGCCTCCATCACGGCCCGCTGTCCGGTGGCGGAGAGCCCGGCAGAGGCCACGTTCGAACTCACGTCGATCCAGCGCGCACGGGCCCAGGGGAAGTCGCCGCGCACGCTGATCGACACGCGCTCGGTGGCCCCGGACCGGGGGTCGAGGGTGTGGATCCAGCCGTCGTGCTCGTAGACGAGGGTGCCGGCGCCGCCCGACAGGTGCTTGATGTCGACGTCGCGTTCGAAGGTGAGCTGCTCGAGCTCGCCCGAGGCCACGTCGTAGGCCCAGACGTTCGCGGCCCAGTCGCGGTCCGAGAGGAAGTAGACCCTGCCGTCCATCCAGACCGGGTGCGTGTCGGCGTAGCGCTCGTTCGGGATCAGGACCTCGTCGAGGGACGCGAGGTCGAGGAGTACGATCGGGAGGTTCTGGCCGCCCCGGTACCCGCGCCACTCCGGGTCCCACTTGGAGGTGGGCTCGATCGCGACGCTCCCGCCGTCGGGCGAGAAGGTGCCCTGGAAGCCGAAGGGGGCGGGGAGAAGGGTCGAGGGGCCGCCATCGGCCGGGACCGTCCAGAGCCGCGCGTGATTCGTGGGCGCCGTCTCGCGCCCCGTCGTGTACAGGATGCGCGTACCGTCGGGGCTCCAGCCACGTGCCTGGGACGGGTTCGGGTACCAGGTGAGGCGCGTGGGGTTACCGCCCTCGATGTCAATGACATGCACCTGCGCTGGGCCCGTTTCGGCCGAGGTGTAGGCGATGCGCCGTCCGTCGGGCGAGAAGTGGGGTCCCGACACCACGGCCGGGGTGGCGGTAAGGCGGCGTGCCTCCCCCCCGGCGCGTTCCACGATCCACAGGTCACCGCCGTAAGTGAAGGCGATGTGCTCGGCGCTGATGGCCGGTGCCCGGAGGAGCCGGGCGTCGTCCTGGGCCGCGACCGGGGTCACGAGTTCGGCATGGGCGACGCCGAGGGTGGCGACCAGGACAAGGAGGGGACGGGAGATGCGAGGGGACGACCGCATGGCGCGCTCCGGAGCTGGGGAATGGCGGACCGCCAACTTCCGGGTTCCGGGGGTGTCGGGCAAGGGCCGGTGGGCGCAGCGGGCCCGTGCGTGCATCGGGCGATCGGGGCGCAACGTTTGCGGGGCGCCTCCGGCCCCTTGCCGGACGACGCCCCGCCGTGGGCCGGAAGTCGATTCGACTCCGGGGGGCCGGCCCACCCCCCTCACGACCTGAGGGTCCGGGCCGCTACCAGGCGCTGCAGTCCACCGCGAGGCGGCGCGCGCCTGCCTGCCCGCAGAAGGCATCGTTCGCGGCCAGCCCGGCGTTCGTTGCGAGCCCGGGAGCCACGACCCGCACCGTTGCGCGTCCAGCCTCGCAGATCGGGTGAGCGGACGAGTTGAAGGAGCAGGCGCGGGGTCCGGTGGCGAACTCGCCGGAAGCGGCGGCGCCGACCCCGGCGGACCCGGAGGCGATCACGCAGAACCTCTGGGCTCCCGCGTTGAAAAGGTTGTTCACGTCGGTCAGGTCATGCCATTCATCTGCATGGACATAGTCCTCGCAGGTCTCGCACGACACCATGAGCTGCGGGCGCACGCAGGTGCGACCCTCCCATTCGAGGCAGCGCGCGGACCATCCCTCGTACTGCGCGACGTTCGTGGTGTTGCCGGGGACGAGGAAGACCGGGCCCGGAGGAGCCGCCGGAGCCTCCACGGTCAGAATGGCCGAAGCGGAGAGATTCCCCGCGGAGGCCGTCACCTGGGTCTCGCCCTCGAAGATGCCGGTGGCGGAGGAGGCCATCGGGTCGTCCGGGTCTGCCGCGACCGACGCGATCGCGGGGTTCGACACGCTCCAGCTCACGGCGGGGCCCTCGATCGGGTTCCCGGCGAGGTCGCGGAAGACGGCCATGAACGATTGCGTCTCGTCGACCTCGATGGTGGCGTTCCCCGGCACGACCTCGATGCGAACGGCACCCCCAACGGAAAGGTGGAAGCGGATGGGCAGCGTTTCGCTGGCCACGACGACCACTGCGCCTTCCGCACTCGCCCGGGCGCGGGCTTCGCGGGCGTTCGCCACGATGATGACGGGCACCGCCCCGACCACGAGATCATCGACCCGGACCCGGAGCAGGTAGGTCTCTCCGGCCGAAGCGCCCGAGGCGCGGGGCTGCCAGCGGGCCTGGAACTGGTGCCCGGCCAGCTGGGGCTCCAGCGCGTCGAGGGGGTCGGCGCAGTCCTCGTCGGCGCAGATCTCGATGACGGGTTCGAGCGAGCCGTCGCTTCGCGCGCCTCCCGGGCGGGCGTTCCCGATGGGGGGCAGGAAGCCGAATCCCTCCACCAGGGCGCCGTCACCTGCGCCGGAGACCGACATCAGGGCGTCGAGACTCGAGCCCGGGAGGGCCTCGGCGTGCTGGGTCGGAAGATCGCCCGGCGCACAGCCGTATGCGAGCGCCGTGGCGGCAAGAAGTAGCCACGGAACGAACCACTT
>JBJHBX010000230.1:0-5174 GCA_050485725.1 Gemmatimonadales bacterium
GATCATGATCGCGCCGCGGGCGCCGGCGACCTCTCCGTGCGTCGACCTGGCACTGCGCCCCGCATGCCGTAGTGGCACCCCCCGCGGAACTCCCGCGGCCTTCCGGGGAATCCCACACACCTCCGCGATCCTGTTCACGCCTCCCGGAACGACGCCTCGTGACCGACGCACCGCATCCCACGCATCCCCTCTCCCCTCTCGACGAGACCCACGACCCCGCGCGCCGGTCCTGGGTGGAATCGGCGAACGATCCCGGCACCGATTTCCCGATCCAGAACCTCCCCTTCGGCGTCTTCGTGAGAAGGGGGACCGACGACTGGCCCCGGGTGGGGATCGCCATCGGCGCCCAGGTGCTGGACGTGGCCGAGGCACTCGACGCGGAGCTCCTCGACGGCGATGCGGCGGAGGCCTGCGACGCTCCGGACCTGAACGCGCTCCTTTCCCTCGATGCCGAGGCGTGGACCGGGCTCAGGCGGCAGGTCAGTGCGCTCCTGGCCACCGGCTCCGATTCCGCACCGGGTCCGACGGAGCGCGCCCGCATCCTGGTGGCGCAGGACGAGGTCGAGATGCTCCTTCCCATCGAGGTGGGCGACTACACCGACTTCTACGCCTCCATCCACCACGCCACGAACGTCGGGAGCATGTTCCGACCCGACAACCCGCTCCTTCCGAACTACAGGTGGATCCCCATCGGCTACCACGGGCGTGCCTCGTCGATCGTCGTGAGCGAGACCCCGGTGCGGAGGCCGGTGGGGCAGCGGAAGGCGCCCGATGCCGACGCCCCGGCCACGGGTCCCAGCCGCCTCCTCGACTACGAGCTCGAGGTGGGGTGCGTCGTGGGCACGGGGAATGACCTGGGTCAGACGATCCCCCTGGCCGAGGCGGAGCGCCACATCTTCGGGCTCTGCCTCCTGAACGACTGGTCGGCGCGCGACCTCCAGGCCTGGGAGTACCAGCCGCTCGGGCCCTTCCTGGCCAAGAGCTTCGCATCCACGATCTCGCCCTGGATCGTGACCCGCGACGCCCTCGCGCCCTACCGGATTCCCGCCTACGGCCGGCCCGAGGGAGACCCGGCGCCCCTTCCCTACCTGATGGACGAGGGGGACCGGGCGGCGGGCGGGTTCGATCTGACCCTCGAGGTGCACCTCCTGACGCCGGCCATGCGGTCCCGGGGCGATGCGCCCTTCCGGATCAGCAGGGGGAGCTTCCGCGACATGTACTGGACGCTGGCGCAGATGCTCACGCACCACGCGTCGAACGGCTGCAACCTGCGGCCCGGCGACCTTCTCGGAAGTGGTACCGTGAGCGGATCCACGCCGGAGTCCCGTGGATGCCTGCTGGAGCGCACCTGGCGGGGCGCCGAGCCGCTCGAGCTCCCCGGCGGCGAAGTCCGGACCTTCCTCGAGGACGGGGACGAGGTGATCCTCCGCGGCGGTTGCGAGGCCCCCGGGAGGCCGCGGATCGGCTTCGGGGCTTGCGCGGGGAGGGTGCTGCCGGCGGGTTGAGGTCGCGAATGGGTGCGCCCGGCCGCTCGACCCCCGGGAGGATTTCCTTGCCCCCCGGTGACGCTTGGGGCAGTGTTGAGCTGCGTCCCTCCCGATCCGCACTTGCCCTCGATCGCCTGCGGGGCGGCGGCAGGGGACGCACCACCTTCGGATCCGGACCCCAGGCCGGCGGCCCGCGGCGAGGCCGCCGAGGAAGGCAGCCATGACCCGGTCGACAGGGAAGTTTCCCGACCGTGAACCAACCGGCGCTGACCCGTCGGCCCGTTCGCCGGCTCCCGCCCCGGCCGGCTCCGACACCCGACGTCGGGAGCGCCTGGGCGAACTCCTCGCGAGCGTCGATGTCCGGCTCGACGGCGCACGTCCGTGGGACATCCGGGTCCACGACGAGCGGCTCTTCCGGCGCGTGCTCGCCGAGGGTTCGCTGGGGCTCGGGGAAGCCTACATGGACGGCTGGTGGGACGTGGACCGCCTCGACGAGCTCTTCGCCCGGCTGGGCAGGCTCTCGGAGGAGCAGCGCCCGCTGCCCTGGTCCACGAAGCTCCTGATCCTGAAGGACCGGGTCGTGAACCGGCAGAGCCGGTCCGGTGCGCGCGAGGTGGCGGAGCGGCATTACGACCTGGGGAACGACCTCTTCGAGGCGATGCTGGATCGCCGCATGACCTATTCCTGCGCCTTCTGGGCCGAGGCCGACACCCTCGACGAGGCACAGGAGGCGAAGCTCGACCTGATCTGCCGGAAGCTGGAGTTGAAGCCCGGGCAGCGCGTCCTCGACATCGGCTGCGGATGGGGCAGTTTCGTGGGATACGCGGCGGAGCGGTACGGCATCGAGGCCGTCGGGGTGACGATCTCCCGGGAGCAGGCCGAGCTTGCCCGCGAGCGCTGCCGCGGGCTTCCCATCGAGATCCGGCTGCAGGACTACCGCGAACTCTCCGGCTCCTTCGACCACGTCGTCTCGGTGGGGATGTTCGAACACGTCGGCCCGCGAAACTACCGGACCTTCTTCGGGGTCGCGAGGCGCTGCCTGAAGGACGGAGGCCTCTTCCTGCTCCATACCATCGGAAGCACGGGGCGGGCGGGACCCACGGACCCCTGGACCGAGCGCTACATCTTCCCGAACGGCTCCCTTCCGACGGTGGCCCAGCTCGGCGCCGGCATCGAGGGGCTCTTCATGGTCGAGGACTGGCACACCTTCGGCGCCGACTACGACCGCACGGCCATGGCCTGGTTCGAGAACTTCGAGGCGGCCTGGGAAGAGCTCAGCCCGCGCTACGGGGACCGCTTCCGCCGCATGTGGAGCTACTACCTGCGGGGCTCCGCCGGCGCCTTCCGCGCCCGGAAGAACAACCTCTGGCAGATCGTGCTGGCGAAGCGCGGCCTTCCGGGAGGATACCGGGCGGCGCGCTGGTCCGTGCAGGCCGAGCACAGCTGAGGTCGACCCGCGCTCAGCGGAAGGGGAAGGCTCGGGGCTCAGTCCCCTCGGCGGGCGGCGTCGGTCCCCTGCGAGGAGGCCGCGTGCAGGCGCGCGAGGTCCCCCGCGCCCACCCCCTCGAGGGTCGGCAGTTCGTGGTGCCGGAGCCCAGGCGCGATGGTGACGAGGTGCGGCACGGCCACGACGACGCATCCCGCGTCCAGCGCCGAGCGCGCCCCACGGGGCGAATCCTCCAGCGCCACGCACCCCTCCGCGGGCACGCCAAGGCGGGCGGCTCCCGCAAGGTAGGGCTCGGGGTGGGGCTTCCCCCGCTCCACGTCGTCGCCGGTGACGACGGCCTGGAACGAGCCCTCCGGAAGTGCCGGCAGGATCGCATCGGTGAAGCGCCGCCAGGACATCGTCACGAGGGCGCAGGGGATCCGGTGCGCGTTGAGCTCCGCGAGCAGCTCCCTCGCGCCCGGCCGCCACGGGATCCGGTGCCGGACCCGCGCCACGACCCCGTCCAGGAGCGCCTCCACCGTCTCGTCCACGCCGAGTCGCACCCCGCCGTGCTGCTTCATGTACCGCGCGGCGTCGCGGAGGTCCATGCCCACCAGGGCGTGACCGTGGTCAACGGTCCAGTTCCCGTCCCCATGCGCCCGGACGACCTCGTGCTCGCTTTCGATCCAACAGGGCTCGGTGTCGACCAGGGTGCCGTCCATGTCCCAGAGCACGGCGCGCAGGCTGGAGGAGAGAACGCCGCCCGTCATGCCCTCAGCCGGTCCGGCTGCCAGTCGCGGATCTCGCGCTTGATGGCGTCACGCGAACCGAAGGCACCGGCCAGCGTCCGCTCGACCAGCACTGGGAGCTCGGCGTCCGAGGCGAAGCGAAGCGCCACGAGCTGACCCATCGAAAGCTCGTCGATCCGTCCCCGCAGCGGGTCGGGAAGGACCTGCGCCAGCCGAAGCCGCATCTCGAGGCGAATGACCCGGTTCTGGACGGTGAGCGCCATGATCCGGCTCGTGAAGAAGAGCACCATGACCCCGACGGCGAAGGCCAGGTGGAAGAGCTCGGAGAGACCCGGGCCGCGCACCATCTCCACCACCGTGAAGCCCAGGTAGCCGAGCAGCAGGGGAAAGGCGACGAAGTGGTGAAGCGGCATGAAGCGGCGGTGGTTCTCGTACGTCTGGGCGGGCTCGGCCACGGGTACTCCAGGTCTGCAGGGCGAGGGGTCGGGTGGCACTCCGGGGCGCCGGAAGGTTAGCCTTGTCGGAGCGGCCCGGCGAGGCCAGGGGGCCTGCCCTGCCTCACGGGATCCCTGCGCGAGGCCAGCGTCCGGCTTCCGTCCTTCTCCCTTTCCCCGGCAGGTGAACCATGGCTTGGGCGCTCCACGTTCTCCTGACCGGATTCGCGATTCTCGCTACCGCCATCGTCCTGAACGTGGCGGCTGCGGCGGCCGGGATCGGCACCTGGTACGACTTTCTCGCCGCGGCCCGCGAGCGTGGGCTCGGAGACGCCGCACGCGATGCGGGGCTCACGACGCTGGCCTTTCTCGTGGTCGGGTACCCCTTCCTCCTGGGGCTCGTCGCGTGGCTCGTCGGCTCGGGCGCCACGAGGGCGCCCTGAAGCTGCGACCGAACCCGGTACGGATGGCCCGGATCCTCCTTCCCGCAACGACTTCCGGAGATTCAGGTCACGATGACCTGAATGACCATAATCACCGGAGAGCTCGCACCGGCCTTGCCTCGATCATGATCGGGTGCGCCGCCCACTCCCGATCGCCGCCCCGCGAAACCCCGGAACCCGCAGGATCGTGAAAGGCGACACTCCTCCCCAACCCCGGCCTCCCCATGAACCGACCGATCTCGATCCTCCTCCGCGCCGAAAGGGCGCTGGTCCTCGCCGCCTCGGTCCTGGGCTATGCGCAACTCGGCGGCGGATGGTGGCTCTTCCTTCTCTGCCTCCTCCTTCCCGACCTGTCGATCCTGGGCTACGGCTCCGGGAACGCCCGCGTCGGCGCCGCCATCTACAACGCGGGCCACACCTACCTTGCCCCGGGGCTCCTGGCCTTGGCCTGGTTCGCCTCCGGGGCGGAGATCCTCCTTCTGCTGGCCCTCGTCTGGACCGCCCACATCGGGATGGACCGGGCGCTGGGGTTCGGGCTCAAACTGCCGGGCGGGTTCAGGCAGACGCACCTGGGAGAGCTCGGGGGCGGCGCGGCGGGCGCAGAGGTTTCACGGGGCTGACGCGGCGTCGGCGAG
>JBJHBX010000231.1:0-5140 GCA_050485725.1 Gemmatimonadales bacterium
GAATCCAGGCAGATGCAGGACGTCTTCAGGTGGATCGACCGGGTTTCGCGGTCTGATTCCACGGTGATGATCTACGGGGAGTCGGGGACCGGGAAGGAACTCGTGGCGCGGGCGATCCACGCCGCATCGCCCCGGGCCTCGGGGCCCTTCGTGAGGGTGAACTGCGGTGCGCTCTCGGACAGCCTCCTCGATTCCGAGCTCTTCGGCCACGAGCGGGGGGCGTTTACCGGGGCCGAGAAGCAGCGACGGGGTCGCTTCGAGCTGGCGAACGGGGGCACACTCTTCCTCGACGAGATCGCCACCGTGGCCCCGGCGACCCAGGTCCGCCTGCTGCGTGTGCTCCAGGAGAGGGAGCTCGAGCGGGTCGGGGGCGAGGAGACGATCCAGGTGGACGTGCGGATCATTGCCGCGACCAACCAGCCGCCGGACGAGCTCCTGAACGGGAACGGCTTCCGCGAGGATCTTTTCTACCGGCTCCACGTGGTCCCCCTGACACTGCCACCCCTGCGGGATCGGCCCGACGACATTCCGGTGCTGGCGCGCCATTTCATCGAGAAACTCAGGGATCGCACCCGCTCTCCGGTGACGGAGATCTCGGACGAGGTGCTCCGGCTCCTGTCCTGCCACCGCTGGCCGGGGAACGTGCGCGAGCTCGAGAACGTGCTGGAGCGGGCGCTGGTCCTGGCCGAGGGGGAGTGCCTCGAACCCGGCGACATTCCGCCGTTTGCCACGCCCTCCGACGCCGGCGGGAATGGCGCGGTCGGGCCCGAACTGACCCCCGACGGCATGGACCTGAACCAGGTGGTCGAGGGGATGGAGGAGCGGCTTCTGCGCGAGGCGCTCCGCCAGGCGGACGGCGTGAAGGCGGAAGCCGCCCGGCTCCTCGGCCTCAAGCCCAGCGCCCTCTACTACAAGCTCGAGAAGTACGGCATCGAGGCCTGATGAACCCCTCCCGGACCCCCCGCGCAGCCGGTCCCCCCGGGGCCGCGCAGCGCCGCCGGCGCCTCCTGCGGGCACGGCGGTCCAGGGTCGGCGTGTGCCTGCTCCTCGGGATCGGGCTGGGGCTCGCAATGCCCCCCGATCCGCCGGGCGTCACGGCGGCCGGGGTCCGGTTCCTGGCGGCCCAGGACCGGGAGGACCAGGCGCGGACCCGATATCGGCAGGCTCGGGACGCCTTCCAGGAACTCCAGCGTGAGGCCCTCGCGCTCGAGCCGAACGTGATCCGGCTCTCGTCCACGCTGGAGCGGTACCGCCAGATGGGGAATCAGCGTGCCCTGGAGGACGCCTTCGTCAACGATTACCTCCCCCAGGCCCTCAGGCTGCAGAACCTGAACATCCAGTCGGAGGCGGCGAAGACGGCCCTCGACGAGGCGCGACGCGATCTGCTCCGCATCCTCCGCATCTC
The DNA here is from genome assembly GCA_050485725.1 of Gemmatimonadales bacterium. GTDB lineage: Bacteria > Gemmatimonadota > Gemmatimonadetes > Longimicrobiales > Gaopeijiaceae > SKNW01. The sequence goes on from JBJHBX010000231.1 coordinate 1,406, forward strand.
GGAAGAGAGCTACCTCGACGAACTCGAGCGTGGTCCGCCGGCGGCGCGGCTGGCCACGATCAACGAGCGGGTCGTGGCGATACGGCTCGAGGTGAACGAGCTCGAGCGCGAGCGCGAGCCGCTGGCCGAGGTCGGCTTCCGCCCCGTGCCTCGCCTCTCGGCGGCGCCCACCGACGGCCCGCAGGAGCTCCGGGCCAAGGCAGGGTTCCTGGAAAGGACGGCGGAGACCTTCGGATCGCAGGTGGATTTCCTCGACGAGGAGATCCGCGTCCGCGAGAACCGACTCCGGCTGGAGCGGGGGTTCAGCGACGCTCGCGACGCCATCGGCCGCTTTGACGGGGAGCGGCCCGTCGGCACCGGACCCCCCGGCAGGGCCGGCGTGGGCCAGGCGGCCGACGACCGCGCCGGTGACGCGGGCGGACCTCTCGTGGTCTTCTCCGAGCTCCCGCTGCCCGAGCAGATCGAGCGGCTCCGGTCGGTGCGATCGCAGGCCGTGGAGGCCCGCGACGAGTCGCTCTACCGGGCGGCGGAGCTCAGGCGGCTGGCCATCGTCCGGGGCGGAGGGGGTCTGTGAGGAGGATCGCGAAGGGCGCGGCCTTCCTCCTCGTGGCCCTGGGCTGGACGCTTCCGGCCCCGTCGACGCTCGAGGCCCAGCTCGGCTGGCGCGACCTCGTCCTGACCGGGGGCATGAGTGGGGAGGGCTACCAGGGGAACCTTCCCACGGCGGGGTCGGCGCTCCAGGACTCCACGGAAACCGCGGCCGCGGTGGTGGGTGAGCTGGGCATTCGGGGTGACGGATACTGGCGACGGAACGGATCGACGCGGGTGTCCCTCTTCTTCGACGGCGGCGTGCGTCAGTTCGCAGCCACTGGTTTCGAGCAGCGTGACTACGCCCCCCGCGAGTGGGTCGGGCAGGTCGAGCTTTCCCTTTACCAGCCCCTGGGCGACCGGACCACCTTCTCGGTCTTTGGCGGGGTGCGTGGCCGCGAGGTACAGGATCGAACGCCGATGCCCCTGTTCCTGCAGCCGGCCCACGTCGCGTACGAGGCGGGCGCCTCGCTTCGGACCACCGCAGGACACTGGAACCGACTTGAAATCGGCGTGAATGGTGAGCGGGCGGACTACGCCGCACCCGAGTTCGCGCCACAGATCCGCCTCCTGGATCGCGAAACGCTCAGCGCGAGGCTGGCCGGCGACTACGATCTCGGCGACGGCCATGGCATCGACGGTTTCGTGGCGGTGGACCTCTCCGATTATCGGGAGCAGATCACCTTCAACCCGGACGACCCGTTTCGTCGGGACCAGACCTTCCGGGGCCGCGTCGGCTGGAACTACCGTGGCGGGGTCCTGGCCAGGGCCGGCGTCGAGGGCCGGCTCAACCGCTCGAACTCGAGGCGGCCCGAGTACGGCTCCATGACGGTGGATGCGCAGCTCACCGCTCCCGTTCCCGGGTCGGCCATTGCCACCGCGTACGTGGTCCTGACCGGGAAGCGTTACCGGGAGTCCATTCCCTTCGCCCGGCTTCTCCCCGGCGAAGAAGCCAATGCGGCTTCGCTCATGTACCTGACCGTGAGCCGGCCGATGGCCCGGAACCTGGACGGCGCGGTCCGGCTGGGGTGGACCCGGGCCGAGACCGAGACCGGGGGAGAGTACTTCCAGCGGCTGGGAATGACCTTCCTGCTGACCTACCGGCCCATGCTCTGACGCACGTGCCGGGTGCCGCGCCGCCCGGGCGTCGACCAGCTTCAACCCACGAGGTGCGGTCCGTCCGGGGCCGAGGCTCTCGCCCGGGGAAGGAGGAAGGCCCAGGCCACGCAGTTTCCATGATGCGATAGCGAGAGGTCGATCTCGGGCGAGGGTTGCCCGCTGATCCAGACGACCGGGGGCGACCGCCCCGCATCCGAGGGGTCGGTACGGATCTCGACCGCCGGTGCGCTTCCTGGACGGGGGTCGAGCTCCCGGAGCCGCGCCTCCAGACGCGCCAGGTGAGACTCGATCCTGCGCCGAGCGAGGGTGCGGACCCGGGCGGAGAGCGGGGTACGGATGCCCGCCGCCTCCTCCGGGGTGAACGAGGTGGAGGCGACGCCCGGGTCGACCCGCTCGATCCCGTCGAGCCGCTCCATCCCCAGCTCCAGGAGGAGGTCGCGGCGAGGGGCCGTCGCGCCGCTGTTTCCGGCGCCTGCCAGGTGGAGAAAGCTCTCCGACGTCCAACCGGTGACCCAGGCGGAAACGCCTTCCCCCGTCACGGTGCCCCGGATCCCGCGCAGGTGACCCGGATCTCCATCCTCGATCTCCAGGAGGGCCTCGTAGCGGGAGTGGCGAAAGACGGGGCGGCGCCCGGCCAGCTTCGAGTGGATCTTGAAGGCGGTTTCCTTGGCAGCCCAACCCGCCCACGCAAGCCTGGGGGCATCCGGCCCGGCAGCGCGGAGGCGGTCGCGCTCGCTCGGCGAGAAGACCCGCTCCAGGAACCGCCGCTCACGCTCCGGCGTCCGGTGCCGCCCCCGGAGGGTGTCCAGGTCGATTACGTCGTTCCCCACGCGGATCCCGGAGCGGGGTCGACCTTCAGTCGGCATCGTCAGCGACCCAGGACTGGAAGCTGGTGCGCACGGGCTCGGGAATGCGCATCGGTCTCCCGTTGGTCCCGATCCAGACCGCCACGACACGCGCCTCCGCGGCCAGGGCCTCGTCGTGCCCGTGGGCCCCCGGGGTGGAGCGGAAGAGGCGCTGGCCGAGCACCATCGAGGAGTTCCGGAGCTGCTCGACGCCGGTCTCGATCCGGATCCCGTCGCCCAGGCGGCATTCGGCCCGGTAGTCCACCTCGATCCGCACGACGTGGATCCCCCATCCACGTCGCAGGATCTCCGCCGCCGGCAGACCGGCCGCGTCGAGCGCGTCCCACCGGGCCTGCTCGAGCCAGTTCAGGTAGACGGCGTGGTTGGCGTGTCCGAGCGCGTCGAGTTCGTAGCTTCGAACCTGCGTGACGAATTCGGGTAGGGCCATCGTGCTCTCCAGGCCGAAGGTGATCGGCGTACGATCGCCGGACCTGCCTTGTCAGCGAGCGATAAGATAGCGATTCTGCGGAGCGGCGTGATGTCTGCGCACGTGGAAGGCCAACCTCAGTAGTGGGAGAAGGGTTTGTCCGGCAACACCGCCATGGGACACGAAACGATTCTTCTCGTGGAGGACGACGAGGCCGTTCGCGCCGTGGCTGAGCGCGCCCTCGGCCGGTTCGGCTACCGGGTGCTGGCGGCCTCGCGGGGAGAGGACGCCGTCCGGATCGCCGGAGAGCACGACGGGGCCATCGACCTCCTGCTCACCGACATCATGATGCCCGGCATGAACGGGGTCGAGGTCGCCGCATCGGTGGCCCGCGCCCGACCCGGGATCCGCGTCTTCTTCATGTCGGGATTCGCGGACCAGGACCTGGTGCGGCAGGGGCTGCTTCAACCCGGCACGCACTTCCTGCAGAAGCCCTTCACCCCCCAGGAGCTGGCTGCCCGAATCCGTCTGGTTCTCGACCGCGCAAACTGACCGTCGGTCGACGACCCGGGCGCATCGGACCGATGGCGGTCCCGCCCATTCCCGCCCACTGGTGTGCGTCGCACCGATACCCTCGGACCCGGCTCCAGAACGCACGACGCCCCCCGAACGCCGGCTTCTGGCCGGCTGCCCGGGGGGCGTTTCGCATTCAACTCCCGCGGCAGGACTCGAACCTGCGACCCGCTGATTAACAGT
>JBJHBX010000232.1:0-5136 GCA_050485725.1 Gemmatimonadales bacterium
TTCCCGGGCTCGTGGATGCCCACGTTCACCTGACCGGAGGGGGCGGCGAGGCCGGCGCCCACACGAAGGTACCCCCGCTTGCCCTCTCCCGCTTCACCCTGGGGGGTGTGACCTCGGCGGTGGGGGTCCTCGGCACCGACGACGCGACCCGTCACCCGCGGGAGCTCGTCGCCGCGGTCCATGGGCTTCGGAGCGAGGGGCTTTCGGCCTGGGCGTGGACCGCCGGCTACCACGTGCCCCCCGTCACGATCACCGGCACCGTCCGGGGTGACCTGGCACTCGTGGAGTGCATCATCGGCGCGAAGACCGCGATCAGCGACCACCGCTCGAGCCAGCCCACCCGCGACGAGCTCCTGCGGCTCGCCTCGGAGGTGCACGTGGGCGGGCTCATGACCGGAAAGGCCGGGGTGCTCCACCTCCACGTGGGCGACGGGGCGCGCGGGCTCGCGCCGATCCGCGAGGCGCTCGCCGCCTCCGAGCTTCCGCCCCGCGTCTTCAATCCCACGCACGTGAACCGGCGGCGGGCCCTCTTCGACGAGGCGGTGGAGCTGGCCCGCGGGGGAAGCCACGTCGACCTGACCGCCTTCCCGGTGGAGGAGGGCGAGGATGCCTGGACCGCCGAGGATGCCCTGGTCCGCTACCTGGAGTCGGGCGCCCCGCCCGAGCGGATCAGCGTGAGTTCGGACGGGGGTGGCTGCCTTCCTGTCTTCGATGCCGAGGGGCGGGTCGCGGCCATGGGGGTGGGCGAGCCCGGTGCACCCGCCGCGGCCCTGGCCCGGCTTCTCGACATGGGCGTTCCGCCGGCCCAGGCGCTCCCGGCCTTCACGCTGAACCCGGCGCGCCTTCTCAGGCTTCCGGGCAAGGGCCATATTGCCGTCGGCGCGGACGCCGACCTCGTGGTGCTGGACTCGAACGGAGGAATCCTGGACGTGATGGCGATGGGAAGGTGGCATGTACGTGGCGGACGCGCGGTCCGCAGGGGAACCTTCGAAGGAGGGGACGCGTGACGCCCCCCCGCCCCCCCGAGGGCGGCGCCCGCGGATGGATCATCCCCATCGGCGGGGGCGAGGAGAAGGTGCACAACCCGGTGATCCTCGAGCGCTTCGTGGAGATCTGCGGAAAGGATGACGCCCGCCTCGTCGTGATCCCCACCGCCTCGCGGCTCGAGGACACCGGCCCCCGCTACGCTTCGATCTTCCGGGAGCTCGGCGCCGCCGAGGTCCAGGTCATGGACTTCGACACCCGCCGCGACGCGGACGAGGACGGCCGCTCCGCGATCCTTCGCGAGGCCGACGGCGTCTTCCTGACCGGCGGGAACCAGATGCGCCTGGCCACCGGCATCGGCGGCACGAGCGTGGCCCGCGCCCTCCGCGAGCTGAACGCGCGGGGCGGGCACGTGGCCGGGACCAGCGCCGGCGCGAGCTTCCTGAGCGAGCACATGATCGCCTTCGGCGAAGACAACCGGAGGCCGCAGGCGGGCTCGGTGACGCTGGCGCCCGGCCTGGGCCTGACGAACCGGGTCGTCATCGACCAGCACTTCACGCAGCGAGGCCGCCTGGGCCGCCTTCTGACGGCCATCGCCTTCAACCCCTTCCTCATCGGCCTCGGCCTGGACGAGGACACGGCGGCCTTCATCGGGCCCGACAAGACGCTGGAGGTGCTCGGCAGCGGCACGGTCACCGTGGTGGACGCTGCCGGCCTCAAGTACTCGTCGATGGATCGGGCCGGCCCCTCCGACCCGGTCTGCATGCTCGGCGTGACCCTGCACATGCTCATCCAGGGCGCCACCTTCAACCTGCACACGCGCGAGGCGTCCGTCGGAAGCCTTGCGCCGGGGAAGCTCCGGGGATAGCTCCCGGAAGAAGCGCCCCGATCCCCGGGCGCATCGCTCCGGTCCACCCTCCCGCGGGAGTCCCAGGCCCCATGCGCATCCTCGAACGCTCCGTCTACGTGGGGCCCTCGCTCTACGCCCATTTTCCCGTCATTCGCCTGACGCTGGACCTGGGCGAAATGGAGGCGTGGCCCACCGGTCGCCTGGGGTCGGGCTTCGTGGACGGGCTGCGCGCCGCCCTCCCGGGGCTCGACGAGCACGGCTGCTCCTACGGGGAGCCGGGCGGCTTCATCCGCCGGATGACCGAAGACGAGGGGACCTGGCTCGGCCACGTCCTCGAGCACGTGGCCATCGAGCTCCAGAACGCGGCAGGGATCCCGGTCACCTTCGGAAAGACCCGAAGCACCGGCGATCCCGGGGTCTACCACGTGGTCTACGAGTACGAACAGCGGGACGAGGGGATCGAGGCGGGGGAGCTGGCGCTGCGCCTCCTCGCGTCGCTCCTCCCCCCCCAGGTGCGCCCCGACGGCATCGTCTCCGAAAGCTGGTCCCTCGAGGACGAACTCGACGGCTTCATCCGCTTCGCGCAGCGTCGGGCCCTCGGGCCGAGCACCGCCTCGATCGTTCACGCCGCCGAGGCTCGCGGCATCCCGTGGATGCGCCTCAACAGCTACTCCCTCGTTCAGCTCGGTCACGGCCGCTTCCAGCAGCGCATCCAGGCCACCGTGACGAGCCGGACCCCCCACATCGCGGTGGAGCTGGCGAGCGACAAGGAAGAGACGAACCGGATCCTCTCGCAGCTCGGTCTGCCCGTGCCCCGGCAGGAGCTCGTGCAGAGCGAGGAAGGGGCGGTACGGGCCGCACGCCGGATCGGGTACCCGGTGGTGGTGAAGCCCTACAACGGGAACCACGGTCGGGCCGTCGCCATCCACCTGACCTCGGAGGATGCGGTGCGCGGCGCCTTCGAAGCGGCCCGCGAGGTCTCGCGCTCGGTGATCGTCGAGAGCTACATCGCCGGGTCGGACCACCGGCTCCTCGTGGTCGATGGGGAACTCGTGGCCGCGACGAAGCGGACCCCGGGCAACGTGGTGGGCGACGGCGTGCACACGGTGGCCGAGCTCGTCGAGATCACGAACCAGGACCCCCGGCGCGGCGTCGGGCACGAGAAGGTGCTGACCCGGCTGGAGCTGGACTTCCAGGCGGAGCGGCTGCTGTCGCTCCTCGGGTACACCGCCGACACCGTCCCCCCCGCCGGCGAGACCGTTTACCTGCGCTCGACGGGGAACCTCTCGACCGGGGGGACCGCCACCGACGTCACCGACGTGATCCACCCCGACAACGCCGAAATGGCGGTGCGGGCCATCCGCGCCATCGGGCTCGATGTCGGGGGCGTGGATTTCCTGACCGAAGACATCACCCGGTCCTACAAGGAGGCGGGCGGGGCGATCTGCGAGGTGAACGCCGCCCCCGGATTCCGGATGCACAGCGCACCCAGCGAAGGGAAACCGCGGGACGTGGCGGGTCCCCTGGTCGACATGCTCTTCCCGGCCGGAACGCCTGCGACCGTCCCCATTGCCGCCGTGACCGGCACGAACGGCAAGACGACCACGGCCCGGATGCTCGCCCACATCTGCAAGATGGGGGGCATGACGCCGGGGCTCACCACCACCGACGGCGTCTACATCGACGGGCAGCGCACGGTGAGCGGCGACATGACCGGTCCGGTGGCCACCCGCACCGTGCTCGCCGATCCCTCGATCGACGTGGCGGTCCTGGAGATTGCCCGGGGCGGGCTCCTCCGCGCCGGCATGGGCACGCGCTACGTGGACGTGGGCGCGGTGCTGAACGTCCAGCCCGATCACCTTGGGATGCGGGGCATCGAGACGGTGGACGAGCTGGCCGAGGTGAAGCGGATCATCGTCGAGGTGGCCCGCGACACCGCGGTGCTGAACGCCGATGACCCCCTCGTGCTCCGGATGGCCTCGTGGTCCGACGCGAAGCACATCTGCTACGTGACGATGAACCCCGAGCACGCGCTGGTCAGGGAGCACGTGCGCGCCGAGGGGCGGGCCGTGTCGCTCGAGAACGGCGTGAACGGGCAGATGATCACGATCTACGACCGGGGGGCCCACATTCCCCTGCTCTGGACGCACCTGATCCCCGCCACCATGGAGGGCCGGGCGCTCCACAACGTGAACAACGCCATGTTCGCGGCGGCCATGGCCTACTCCATGGGCGTCCGTCTCGACACGATCCGGCAGGGGCTCCGGACCTTCGACACCACCTTCTTCCAGGCGCCGGGTCGGGCCAATGTCTTCGACGAGCACCCCTTCAAGGTCATCGTCGACTACGGGCACAACGCCCACGCCGTCGAAGCCATGTGCAGGCTCGCCACGGGGCTCGACGTGACGGGGCGGCGGCTCGTCGTGCTTGCCGGACCGGGCGACCGCCGCGACGAGGACCTGCGCGAGGTGGCCCGGGTCGCCGCCGGGCGCTTCGACCACTACATCTGCCGCCGCGACGACGGTCTCCGCGGTCGCGCGCCCGACGAGGTGCCGCGGATCATTGCCGAGGCGCTCCGGGCGAACGGGGTCCCCGACGACCGCATCACGATCATTCCCGACGAGCAGGAGGCGGTGGATGCGGGGCTCCGGATGGCCGAGGCGGGCGACCTCCTCCTGATCTTCGTGGACCAGATCACGCGCTCGTGGAAGCAGGTGATCGGCTTCCGGCCCGACGCCCCGGGGGGTTCGGCGCATGCAGGGGATGCCACCCCGGGGGCGGGAGCGTCCGCGGCCGGCGCTGCGAAGGGTAGCGGGAGCTCTGCCGGGGATGCGCCCCGCGAGGCCCCGGGCCTCCTTGCCTACGAGACGCCCGGGGCGCGGGCCGACGACGCCGCCTCGGCCCGGGTGGAGCTCGTGCGCGACGAGCGCGGCGTGCGCCTGGCCCGGGAAAGCGACGACTGACCGTGCCGGCAACCGGTTCCGGGGGCGAGGCGGTCGAGCGCATCCCCCCGCTCTTCCAGGACTCCCGCAGGCTCTTCGGTCCGAGCCCCTGGCTCGAGGCCGCCGGCGCGGTTCTCGACGTGCCCCTTCCCCATGGCCACGACGATGCACTGATCCGGGGCTGGAGGACCCGTGTGGACGAGATGCGGAGGGCCCTCGGCTGGACCGCCGATGGGCCCGGGTCCGCGCAGATCGGGTCTCACCGCCACCGTTCGGGGACGATTCTCGCAGTTGCCGCCCCCGGGCGGTCGCTCCTCACGGCCACTGCACTGAACGAGTGGGCGCTCCAGGCGGCGGCCG
>JBJHBX010000233.1:0-5112 GCA_050485725.1 Gemmatimonadales bacterium
TCCTTCGCGATCTCGCCCCGGGCGCCTTCCTCCTCATGGTCTACTGGCAGTCGGGCGCCTTCTTCCGCCGGGGGGAGACCCGGGTCCAGGAGACGCTCCACGCCATCGACAGATGGCTCTTCCCCGGAATCACGCGCCCGCGGTCGGAGCTCGAGCCCCGGCCAATCCTTGCGACCTACCTGGAAGGCGCCTACTTCCTTTGCTATCCGGTGGTACCCCTCGCCGTCTGCGTGCTCTACCTCGCGGACCAGAGGGCCATGGTGGATCCGCTCTGGACGGTGGTGCTCCCGCCGACCTTCGCCTGCTACGTGCTGACGGCGCTCTTTCCGAGCCTCCCACCCCGGGTGCTCGAGGGGCGAAGCGAGGCGGCCCGCGATGTCGGGGTGCTCGGGGCCTTCAACCGGCGCATCCTCCGGAGCTGGAGCATCCCGGGGAACACCTTTCCGAGCGGCCACGTGACCTGCTCGCTCGCCATCGCGCTCGTGCTGTGGAGCGTGCTTCCCCTGGCCGGCGCAGCCTTCCTCTGGATCTCGGCCAGCATCACCGTGGCCGCGGTCGCCCTCCGCTACCACTTCGCCGCTGACGCGATCTTCGGCATCGCGCTCGCCACCCTTTCCTTCGGGGTGCTCCGATGAGCGGGGGCCGGGGGATGCGGAGCACAGGGATGCGAGGCGCGGCCGGTGCCGTGAACATCCTGGACCCCATCGGCGCCCATGCCGAGCGGGATCCGGAGGGGCTGCTCTTCGCCTTCCTCGACCGCCAGGGAGAGATCCGGGACTCGGTGACCCGCGAGGCCTTCTTCCGGCGGACCGGCGACCTCGCGGCGCACCTGGACCGGGAACTCGGACTCGCGCCGGGGGAGCGGGTGATCCTGGTCCACCCCCCGGGGCTGGGCATGGTCCATGCCTTCTTCGCATGCGTGCGCATGGGTCTGGTTCCGGTGCCCGTTCCGTCGCCCACCGCGCACGGGTTCGAGGCGGCGCTCCACCGGCTCGCGTACGTGGCCCGCGACTGCCAGGCCGCGGCGGTGCTGACCGAGCGCGCCTCCTACTGGTCCATGGAGGTGCACCGGGCCCGGCAGCGGGCCGGCGGCAGGAGTGGCCACGACGACGTCCTCCCTGACATCCCATGGGTCATCGCGGACGACGCCGAGTCGACCGGCGGCGTGCACCCGGGAATCCGCAGGTCGGACCTGCTCTTCCTGCAGTACACGTCGGGTTCGACCCGGAAGCCGAGGGGGGTCATGGTCACCCACGAGAACCTCCTGCACAACTGCGAGGTCACCCTCGACCACACGCCGATCGGGGTCTCCTGGCTCCCGCACTTCCACGACCTGGGGCTCATCGGGTCCTACCTCTTCGTCGCGATGCGGGGCGGGACCACCTACGCCTTCTCGCCAGGTGATTTCATTCAGCGGCCCTTCCTCTGGCTCGAGACGATGAGCCGCGTGCGGGCAACGATCTCCGCGGCGCCGAACTTCGCCTACGAGCTCTGCCTGATGGAGGAGAAGGTCCGGTCGGAACGGCTGGAACAGCTGGACCTGGGATCGATCCAGGTGCTGATGACCGCCGCCGAGCCGGTCCAGCCCGCGGTCTTCCGGGGCTTCCGCGAGCGATTCGCGCGCTGCGGCCTGAAGCCACGGGCCTACTTCTCGGCCTATGGCCTGGCCGAATCGACGCTCGGGGTATCGAGCGGGGGACGGCGGATCCGGATGTTCGACACGGCCGGGCTCGCCGCTTCGAGCGTCGTGCCGGTGGACGAGAGCGACGAGGACCTTCCCGGCGCCACCGCCCTCGTGAGTTGCGGTCGCCCCCTGGGGTCGACCGAGGTCAGGATCGTGCGGGTGCCGACCGGAGCCGGGGGTCCGGGAAATGGACGCCCACGCGAGGCGCTCCCCGGCGAGGCCGGCGAGATCTGGGTCCGGGGGCCGAGCACATGCGTCGGGTACTGGAACCGTCCTCGGCTGACCCGGGAGGTCTTCGATGCACGCGTCGATGGGGATCCCCCGGACCAGCAAGGGTGGCTCCGCACCGGTGACCTCGGCTTCATGCTTGACGGGGAGCTCTTCATCTGCGGGAGGATCAAGGACCTCGTCATCGTCCGGGGCCGGAACGTCTACCCCCAGGACGTGGAGCCGCTGGTGACGGAGGATCCCGCCGTGCGGGCCGGGGGGGCGGCCGCCTTCGGCGTTCCGGGGGCGGGGGGTGAGCGACTGGTGGTCGTGGCCGAGCTCCGGCGACCCGGCCGACTTCCGGACATTCCCGCGCTCCAGGCCCGGCTCCTTGCCCGGCTTGGCGTCTCGGCCGACGTCGTGACCCTGGTCCGGGGTCGGTCGCTCCCGAAGACGACCTCGGGGAAGCTCCAGCGGCACGAGGCGCGCCGCCTGTGGGAGGCCGGGGCCTTCCAGGCCATCGCGGAGTTCGAGGGCGCAGGGGCCGAGGCCTTCCAAACGGCTCCCTCGACGAACGGGGCCGGCGGGTCCACCGGGTCCGCCGAGGCGACCGGCACCGACATCCGCAGCCGCATCGCGGCGCTCCTCCGCCGGCATCGACTGTCGGGGAGCGAGACGATCACCCTGGCCGAGGCGGGCCTCGATTCCCTTTCCATCGCAGAACTCGCCGCCGAGGTCGAGGGATCGATGAGGGAGATCGGGGCGGGCGACCTGGTGGGGGCGGTGGATGTGCGCTGGCTCCAGAAGATCGCGGTCTCGGAACTCATGGGGCTGCTCGAGGAGCTGGCCTCCGCCCGGCCGGCGGCCCGGCTCCGGTTCCGGCGCGCCTTCGCCGGTATCGAGAAGGAGCACCGCGAAGCGGAGGCCGCCGCCATGGCCCGGGACGCGCGCTTCGTGGCCCCGGATGGGGCCGCGGACCGACGGACACCCGCAACCCCGGCGGGCCCCCGCTCCGGCGGTGCCGCGCCGAACGGGCGGGGAGACCTTCTCCTGACCGGCGGCACCGGGTTCTTCGGCCCCTTCCTGCTCCAGCAGCTTCTCGAGCTTCGCGAGGAGCGGATCCAGGTCCTGGTCCGTGCCCGGAACGCCGAGGAGGGCGAGGCCCGGCTCTGGGAGGGCCTCGCGGCGCTCGATCCGGATGGCACTTCCGGCCTCGAGACCGCCTTCCGTCGAAGGGTCGTTCCCGTGCCGGGCGACCTGGCGCAGGCGGACCTCGGGCTCGGCTCGTCGCGGTGGCGTCACCTGGTCGAATCCGTCGGGGAGGTCTACCACAACGGCGCGCGGGTGAACTATCTCGACGACTACGGTGCGCTGAGGGCCCCGAACGTGGCCGGCACGGCCGAGGTGGTCCGCCTGGCCATGCGCGGGCGACCCAAGGTGATGAACCACATCTCGTCCACCTTCGTCTTCGGATGGTCCACGCGGGCCACCCTCGACGAGGGGCATCGGAACCGGGACATGGCCCTCCTCGATTTCGGGTACAGCCAGACCAAGTGGGTGTCCGAGGAGATCGTCTTCGACGCCATGGCGCAGGGCCTCGGGGCCCGGGTCTTCCGACCGGCGCTGATCACCCCCTCCGTGGCCGGTGAAGGGAGCAACTTCGACATCGCGATCCGCCTGCTGGCCTTCATGATCCGGCATGGCATGGGAACCACGGCGGCGAACCAGGTGAGCCTGTCGCCGGCCGACGTCACCGCCAGGAACATGGTGGCGATCTCGCTCCTTCCGGAGACCATCGGCGGCACCTTCCACGTGACCCGGGATCGATACGAGTCGCTCTCCGACGTCACGCGTTGCCTGGAGGAGCACCTGGGCGTCGGCTTCTCGAGCCACCCCCTCGACCGTTTCGTGCCCCTGGTCATCGAGCGATGCCGGCCCACGGACCTCCTCTTCCCCCTCCTGAACTTCCTGGTGCGCTCGGTGGACCGGATCACCGCCATGGAGTTCAAGCGCTACGGCAACAGGAACTACCGCGAGGCGCGGGACCGTTCACCCCTGGGCGTTCCGGACCCCCCGCTCGAGGACGTGGTCCTGGGCATCGTGCGCTTCATGCGCCGCCACGGAATTCTCGAGCTTCCCGCCCCGGGCGCCGCCCTCGCCGCACCCGTGCCAGGAGGAGACGATGCGTCCTGACGCCACGACGAAGCTCCCCCGGGTTCCCCGGATGCGGGCCTTTGCGGAGTCCAGGGCGCTGATCCGGAACCCGGTGCAGGTGTTCGAGTCCCATCGTTCGCGCCTGGGACCCACCTTCATCTTCCACTTCGGCGGCGCCCGGCGCGTACTCGTCACGACCCGGCCCGAGCTGATCGAGCACGTGCTGATGACCCGGCGGGAGAACTACCGGATGTCGGAGATCCGGGTCCGGCGCATGGCCGAGTTCCAGGGCCACGGCCTCCTGAACAGCCATGGAAACGCCTGGCTCACGAAGCGCCGGTTCCTGAGCCAGGGATTCAAGCCCGAGCGCCTGGCGGCGCTGCTTCCGATGAAGGAGGCGGTGCTCGAGGAGTGCATGGCCCGTGTCGACCTGCGGGCCGCCCAGGGGCCCGTGGATGTGTACCGGACGCTCTCCGAGTTCACCTTCCGGCTCGTGGGCCAGTCGCTCCTTGGGCTGGACCTCGATGAACGGCAGGTGCGACGCCTGGCCGCCACGATCTCGACGGTCCAGGCGTTCATGGTGCGGCAGATCGTCCGGCCCTACCTGATCCCGTGGTACAGGGTGAGCGGCGAGACCCGGCGTCACCAGCAGCTGCGTCGCGAGGCAGAGCGCATCGTGCGCGACCACGTCGCGGCCCGGGTGCGGGCGGGTGGCGAGGGTGGCTCCGATCTCCTGAGCCTGCTTCTGCGGACACCCTATCCCGGCACCGACGCACCGCTTCCGCTGGAGCAGATCCTCGTCGAGTCGATGCAGCTCCTGGTGGCCGGGAACGAAACGACCCCGGTCACGCTGTCGTGGGCCCTCTACCGCCTCGGGCGTTCGCCCGAGCTGCTTCGCCAGCTCCGTGACGAGGTGGATGCGGTGCTGGGCGACGGCCCGGTGACGCTCGGGGGCCTCCACCAGCTTCGGCTCACGGCACGGGTTCTCGACGAAACGCTCCGACTCCATCCGCCCTTCTGGATGATCGACCGGGAGGCCGTCGCGGACGACGTCTTCGACGGCATGC
>JBJHBX010000234.1:0-5099 GCA_050485725.1 Gemmatimonadales bacterium
GTGACGGCCTGGGACCTCGACGGACGCCACCTGTACGACGTTCCCGCGCCGGGCCTGCATGCCGAGGGGCTCGCCGGGGCCGGGGGGCGGCTTTACCTCAAGACCCGCGTTTCGGGGGTCGTCGAGGCGGGCCCCGGCTTCGACGTGCAGGTGGTGCACTGGCGCCCGGGCGAGGCGGACCGCGGGACGCAGCAGGCCGAGGTGCCCGGGCCCGCGGCCCCTGACACCCTCCTCCTGCTGGCCTCGGCGGTGGACTGGGGCGATCATCCCCGGACGGACACCTTCAGTTGCGGGCCCTGCGGAATGGCGGCGCTTCCGGAAGGGGGCGTGATCGTGGCGCACGCCCTGTACCGGGGCGGCTACCGGCTGAGCGAGGTGGACCTCGCGGGTCGGGTCACCCGGAGCTTCGGGCGCGACGGGCTCGAGCTTCCGACGCACTCGCCCGAGAGCTGGGACCGACGGGAGCGGATGCTCGACAACTACACGACCGTGACCGCTGCCTCCTTCGGCCTGCCTCTGCCCGATCCACCGCCCTACGAGCGCACGGTGCTGCCCCGGATCTCGGCTCTCGCCTCGCCCCACCCGGTGGGCATCGACGGGAAGAACCGGGTCTGGGTGCTCCGGGGCTCGGAGCGGGTGGATCGGAGCACCCTCGACCTCTTCGACGCCGGGCGGCGCTTCGTGGGCTCGGTCGTGCTCCCCGGCACGGGGCTCACCTCGATCCGGGTACGGGGCCACTGGCTCGTGGGCCGCACCGAGGGGCCGCTGGGCGAAGCGGGCGTGCGCCTCTACCGGATCGTGGAGGCCGGTCCCCCGCCCTGAACGCCGAAGCCCGGGCCGGAAGGATTCCCCCCGGCCCGGGCTTCGGATGGTGCCACGGCTCGGCGGTCGCCGGCGAGCCGCCACCCCGCGCTACGGCGACGCGTGGGCCGGCACCTCGCACACCCCGGTGCCCGCGGTGCAGCCCGGCGCGGACAGCGTGCGCCAGAAGAGCTCGTAGATGCGCCGGTACTGGTCGATCCACGAGACCGGCTCCACCATGCCGTGGTTCTCGGTGGGGTAGACCGAAAGCTCCCAGTTCTCCTTGCCGAGCTCGATCAGCCGCTGCGTCAGCCGGACGATGTCGGAGAAGTGCACGTTCGTGTCGTACATGGGGTGACCCATGAGCAGGTGGCCCCGGAACCCCTCGGCGTGGTAGATCGGCGACGACCTGACGTAGGCCTCGCGGTCGTCCTGCGGCCGGTTCAGGATGTTCGAGGTATACCCCTCGTTGTAGTGGGCCCAGTCGGTCACCGACCGGAGCGCCCCCCCGGCGTGGAAGACGTCGGGCTCGGTGAAGAGCGCCATGAGGGTGATGAAGCCACCGTACGAGCCCCCGTAGATTCCGATTCGGCCCCGGTCCACCCCCTCGTTCGCCACGAGCCAGTCCACTCCGTCCACGTAGTCCGACAGGTCCTTGCCGCCCATGAAGCGGTAGATCGCGGTGCGCCAGTCGCGGCCGTATCCGGCCGATCCCCGGTAGTCCACGTCGAGCACGGTGAAGCCCTGGGCCGCCAGGTAGTGGTGGAACATCCACTCGCGGTAGTACTGCGACCACCAGTCGTGGACGTTCTGCAGGTAACCGGCGCCATGCACGAAGAGCACGGCACCCCCGTTCGACTCGACCCCCATTTCCGACGGCCGGTAGATGCGGGCCGGAACCATGGTGCCGTCCTGGGCGGGGAAGTGGACGATCTCGGCGTCGATCCAGGGAAAGGCCAGGAAGTCGCCCGAGGGCGAGGTGGTGATTCGGGCCATTTCGGCGCCGGGGGTGGCGTCGGCCAGGAAGAG
Source organism: Gemmatimonadales bacterium (assembly GCA_050485725.1). Lineage (GTDB taxonomy): Bacteria > Gemmatimonadota > Gemmatimonadetes > Longimicrobiales > Gaopeijiaceae > SKNW01. The sequence goes on from JBJHBX010000234.1 coordinate 1,831, forward strand.
CTCGTCGGGGCGGGTCTGCGTGGAGTGGACGATCGCCATGCGGCGGCCGTCGGGGCTCAGCGTGCCGTCGAAGCGGCCGACACCGTCGGTGAGCCTCGTGCGGTTCGACCCGTCGAAGTTCATCGAGTACATGTGCTGCTCGAAGGGCGTCCCCTCGTTCGTGCGCAGGATGAACCGGTCGTTCTGCTCGGGAATCGAGACCGAGTGCACCTCCCAGTCGCCCGAGGTGAGCTGGCGGAGCCCGCTCCCGTCTCCGTTCGCCGTGTAGAGGTGCGCGAACCGGGTCGCCTCGTTCACGAAGTAGACCCGGTCCTCGCCGGGGATCCACCCCGTGCACTGGCCGCAGGGACCGCCCACCCAGGCCGAGTCGGCCAGGTGCATCAGGAGCGACAGGTCTCCCGAAGCGGCCTCGACCGTCATGAACCAGCGGTGCTTGTTGTCGAGGGAGTTCGCCACGACGAGCCCCCGGGTCCCGGCGTCGTTCCATCCGCGGAACTGGACCGACTGGACCGCGACCTCGCCGGCGGCCACCGCGTCACGCTGCTCGGGGTAGAAGGTGCCCTCGGTGGCACGGCCCGCCTCGGCCCATCCCTTGACCGCCGCGGCCACGTCGAGCCAGCGGATCTCGTCGCTCCCGATTCGGTGGAGCCCCAGGTTCGTGCTTCCGACCCCGTCACCCACCTTGGTGCGGATCTCGTTCATGGCAGTGTAGCCGTCTTCCGTGATCCACTGGGGCACGCCCACGCGCCGGGTGTTCTGGGCCTGGATGTTTGCCTGGACCGAGGTCCAGCTGCCGTCGGGGCTCACGTTCATGCCGCCCGGATTCCCCATGCGCCCGGCGAAGACGGTCTGGATCTCGCCCTCGCGACGCAGTTCGGCCAGCTCGCGCTGCTGCTCCTGCCGGGCCTGCTGGCGGCGAATGTGCTCGAAGAGCTCGGTCTGCTGCTCGAGGAGGAAGGCGGCGAGCCCCTCGGGGTCCCGCTCGGAGGGGGCGTTCCCGCTCCGGATGTCGGTGAGCTGGCGGACCTCGCCGGTGGCGATCTCGAGGGAGAAGAGCTGGTTCGACTGGGTGAAGAAGAGGGTCCGCCCGTCGGCCGAGAAGCGGGGGTTCGACTTGTTGTCGCGGGTGTTCGTCAGTCGGCGTACCTCGAGGTTCGTCCGGTTCACCAGGTAGAGGTCACCGCGCCATGCCGTGGCCCGCCAGTGGCGGTCCGGCGACAGGTCTCCTCCCGCGAAGGTGATGGCCAGGGAGTCCGCGACCATCGGGTCGTCGATCAGCTCGGGCTCGCCACCTGCCGCAGGCACGCGCCAGAGCTCCATCTGCGCATCCCATTCGTGCCCCGCCGGGAGCCAGCGGAAGTACACGAAGCGCGAGTCGTCGGTCCAGTTCACCTGCGAGGGGCCCTGCCCCACGTGGGTCGTGCCCTGCATGAAGTTCTGGAGCGAGAGCTCGAAGTCGTGCCCCCGCACCACCTCGGGCACCCACTGGGCCACGGGGGCCTCCTGGGCGGAAACCGCGGGAGAAAGCACGAGGACCGCGGCCGCGAGGGCGGGGACGAGAACGGGGAGAAGGACGGCGGGGGACCGTTGACGCATGACGACTCCTGGGTGCGTGATACCGTGTGGCGTGGCCGACCGCCGGGGACCGTGCCCTGCACGACGCCCCGGCGGGACCGCCCGATCCAGACGGCCCAAGATAGGGACCCGGGGCCGGGGCGAAAGGTTGGGAGGGGGCGCTCAGTCGCCCAGGCAGATGCCGAGGCGCCGGGCGGTGCGGACCTCGTCACCCTCGAGCGCCACCGCCTTCGTGCGCGAGACCGCGTCCGCAAGCGGCACCGCGCGCACCCCGTCGGCGTCGAGCGCCACCATGCAGCCGAAGCTCCCGCGGGCCACGAGCTCCACCGCCGACACGCCGAACCGGAGCGAGAGGATCCGGTCGAAGGCGGTGGGCTGACCCCCCCGCTGCAGGTGCCCGAGCACGAGGGAGCGGGTCTCGAAGCCGGTGGCCTCGGCGATCTCCGCGGCCACCCGCTCGCCCACCCCTCCGTAGCGGGGCGAGGCGCCGGGCTTCCCCTCTTCCACGAGGGTCACGTCGCCGTCTTCCGGGAAGGCCCCCTCGGCCACGACGACGATGGCGTAGGGTGGGCCGCGGCGGACCTTGGCCTCGAGGTGCGCCACCACCTTCGCCATCGAGAAGGGGATCTCGGGAATCAGGATCACGTCGGCGGAGCCGGCGAGCCCGCCGTAGAGGGCGATCCACCCCGCATCGCGCCCCATGAGCTCGACGACCATGACCCGCGAGTGCGAGGCCGCCGTCGAGTGCAGCTTGTCGATGGCGTCGGAGGCGGTCTGCACGGCGGTGTGGAATCCGAAGGTCACCTCGGTGGCGGCCAGGTCGTTGTCGATGGTCTTGGGCACGCCGACCACGGGAAGCCCCTTCCGGTGGAGCTCCGCGGCGATCCGGAGCGAGCCGTCGCCCCCGATGGCCACGAGGGCGTCGAGCCCGCGGGCCCGGAAGGCCTCGAGGAGCTCACCCGAGCGGTCGATCTTCTCGATCCTTCCATCGGGGTGGTGGAGAGGCCAGTCCAGGGGGTTGCCCCGGTTCGTGGTGCCGAGGATCGTGCCCCCCTGGGCGGTGAGCCCCTGCACGGTAGCGCGCCCCATGGGCACGACGCCGTCGCCGTCCATGAGCCCTTCGTAGCCACGGCGAATGCCGAACACCTCCCAGCCGCGGTTGAGCGCCGACAGGACCACGGCGCGGATCACGGCGTTCAGGCCGGGTGCGTCGCCGCCCCCGGTGTTCACGGCCAGGCGGAAGGGGCGCTCGGAGGGCTCGGACATTGCGGGGTTCACGGGCTCGGGTGCGGAGGAGGCCCGGGCGGCGGCGAGGGGCGCGACCCGGGCCCCACCACACTAAGCGCGCACCCGCCGAAGGGGAACGCCGGCTCCCTCCGAGGTTACATTCCAGTCCACGATGCCGGACCCCGGAAACCCGAAGACGAGCGAGACCCCGATGGCCGTGACGGAGAAGGCCGTGCTGGACGCCCTCAAGACCGTGAAGGACCCCGAGCTGAACCTGAACCTGGTCGTGCTCGGGCTCGTCTACGACGTCGAGATCGAGGGGAGCCACGTGCACACCCGGATGTCGCTCACCTCGCCCATGTGCCCGGTGGCCGAGCAGATCGTGCAGATGGCGGAGGAGGCGGTGCTGGGGGTCGAGGGCGTCGAGACGGCCAAGGTGCAGCTCACCTTCGACCCGCCCTGGACGC
>JBJHBX010000235.1:0-5089 GCA_050485725.1 Gemmatimonadales bacterium
GCGTGATCAGGAGAACCGTCATCCCCTCGTCGGCGGAGCGACGCAGAAGGGTCAGGATCTCCATCTCGTGCCGGATGTCGAGGCTGGCCGTGGGTTCGTCGAGGACCAGGCCCCTGGGCTCCTGGGCAAGGGCCCGGGCGATCCGGACGCGCTGGTGCTCCCCCCCCGAGAGTGTGCCCACTTCGCGTGCGGCAAGGGGAAGGGCGTCGCATCGCTCGAGGGCCTCGACGACGACCTGGCGGTCGTGCTCGCCTTCGGCCCGGAGCGCACCCAGGTGCGGGTAGCGCCCCATGGCCACGAAGTCCCGAACGCGGATCGGGAAGACGGTGGGCTCATGCTGGGTCACCGCGCCGATGGCACGGGCCAGGTCGCGCCGCGGCCAGTCCGCGAGGGGGCGCCCGTCGATGAGGACCTCGCCGCCCGCCGTGGGCGTGGTACCCAGCAGCGCCCGCATCAGCGACGACTTCCCCGATCCGTTCGGTCCGAGCACCGCGTGGAGCGTGCCCGGCTCCACGACCAGCGAAACCCTGTCCAGCGCCGGATGCTCGGCGCCCGGATAGCGCACGGTCAGGGCGCGGGCCTCGAGCCTCATCCCCGGAGGCTCCGTCGGAGGAGCAGCAGGAAGAAGGGGACCCCGACGAAGGCAGTGATCACGCCGATGGGGATCTCGACGGGGGCGAAGGCGGAGCGGGCGCCCAGGTCGGCCAGCACGAGGAAGGTCCCGCCCGCCACCACCGAGAGGGGGAGAAGGACCCGGTGGTCGGGGCCGGCGAGGAGGCGAACCGCGTGGGGGACCACGAGCCCCACGAAGCCGATGACCCCGGCGAAGGCCACCCCGGCGGCGGCCACGAGCGATGCGACGGCGTAGGCCAGTCGCTTCGTGACCTCGACCCGGGTTCCGAGGTAGCTCGCCGTCTCCTCGCCGATGGACATCAGGTTCAGGGGGCGGGCGAGCCCCAGGAGGAGGATTGCGGCGGGAAGGGTGTAGGCGGCAACGATCGCCACGGTCCGCCAGCTTGCCCCCGACAGGCTGCCCATCATCCAGAGCACCGCCCCCCGCACGGTGGGTGCGTCGGAAAGGGCCAGGATCAGCGCGATGACGGCCGCGAAGAAGGCTCCGACCACCACCCCCGAAAGGAGGAGCACGCGGACGTCGAGCCTGCGGTCGGCCGATACGGCCACCCCGAACACCAGACCGATGGCGAGGAGCGCGCCCCCGAAGGCGGCGCCGGGGAGGTACCAGGAGGTGGCACCCGCGAGCCCCAGCGCCAGCACCGCGACGGCGCCCGCGGCCGCGCCTCCCGAGATCCCGAGGATGTACGGCTCGGCGAGGGGATTCCGGAGCAGGGCCTGGAAGACGGCTCCGGCCAGCGCGAGCCCCCCGCCCACCAGGAACCCGAGCGCGACCCGGGGTGCCCGGAGCTCGACGACGATGAAGCGAAGCGACGGGTCTCCCCGACCCAGGAGGATCTCCCGGAACGCCTCGCCGGTCATCGGGATCGTTCCGAAACGCACGCCTGCCCAGGCCACGAGGAGGGCGGATGCCGCGAGCCCCACCGCCACCGCCGGGACGGCCCGCCCGGACCCCGTCACCGGAAGCGGTCCGGATGAAGGCGTCGGGCGATCTCGAGCGCGGAGCTTCCCACCCCGGGCCCCGGACTCTGGATACTCGAGGGCACCCGCACGACGGGCAGTCCCCGGAGTCCCGCCGGGACGCGGGCCGCCTCCGTCATCAGGAGGAGATCGGGTCCCCGCCTCAGGACCTCCTCGACCGAGATCGGCGCGTAGAGCGGTCCCTCATCGGCGAACACGTTCGTTCCCCCGGCGATCTCGACCAACTCGTGGAGGAAGGTGGCGCCACCTGCGACCCAGGGGGGGTCGCCGCCCAGGAGAATGCCGACCCGGGGCCTGCGGACCCCCTCCACCGCCCGCTCGACCGCGTCGAGTTCCTCGCCGATCCGGCGCACGAGGGCCGCGGCCTCGGCCTCCCGCCCCGACAGCGTGCCCACGAGGCCCACCATGCGGACCACGTCGCCGATGGTGTCGGGTCGGACGGCCACGTGGGGGATCCCCGCGGCGTCGAGCCGGCGGGGTGTCTCGACGTCGGAAGGACCGTGGAAGCGGATCACCACGTCGGGGGCCAGCGAGAGCACGACCTCGAGGGAGGGCTCGAGGCCACCTCCGACCGAGGGAAGCGCGGCGACCTCGGGGGCCAGGTCGTAGTCGGTTCGCCCGACCAGCCGTGCGCCCTCGCCGAGCTCGATGAGGGCCTGGGTGGCGCTGGGCACGAGGGAAAGGATCCGCTCAGGTGGCGCGTCGAACGCCCAGCGCCGCCCCGCATCGTCGGTCACGGCCACGATCCCGGGCGCGTCCGCCTCGGCGGGGGCGCGGGAATCGGAGGAGGCCGCCCCGTCGCCCGGGTCGCATCCCCACAGAAGGACCGAGCCGAGCAGGATCCGCGCGGGAAGCCACGCGAGGGGAGCCCGGCGGGCGCGTCCCGGCCACCTCCCGCGGCGGCGGGGGTGCCACTCCATCAGGACCAGGGTCGTGCGGCCCCCGGGGCCGGGTCTTCGCCGCAGGGGTCCCGGTAAAGCAGGCGCCACTCGCCCTCGGTCTCGCCCAGGATTGCGAGCCAGCGCCGGTCCTCGCCGAAGACCTCCAGCAGGAGCTCCGGGTTCCCTCCGGGCCGCATCCCCCCTTCCGCCAGCAGGCGCGGGAAGGCCTTCCCCTGCCTGACCGTCTGGTGCCAGATCCAGATCGGCTCCCAGCCGCTCGCCTCGGTGGGCCGCGCGAGCACGAAGAGGCCGAAGCCGGAGACCGGGACGCGACCTTCCTCGAGCTCCCCCCCGAAGACGAACGCCCCGGCGACTCCCACCTCGTCGCCCGCGAGGCTCACCCCCCGCTGGTCCTTCGTGAACTCGGGGATCGACGGGGGCCACGGGATCCCGGCGCGCTGGAGGGTGAATCGCGCCACCGCCTGGGCCTGGTTCCGGAGCTCCGTGGCGCCCGCGTAGGTGGGCCAGTCGCCGGGCGGGGCCATGCCCAGGTCGGCGAGCCCGGCCCGGACGAGATCGTCCTTCCGGACCGCGAGGAAACGCCCCGAGCCCTGGGCCTCGGGACGGAGCTCGAGGCGACCGGCGCCCATGGGTCGGATCTCGCAGGTCTCCTCGTGGACCCTCACCGTTCCGTCGGCGATGAAGGTGCCGGCGCGACGTGCGCGGTCCAGCAGCAGGAACTCGGTGCCGGCCTCCCATCGCTCCAGCGGGAACCGCTCGACGAGGTCCGGGGTCTCGTCGGGTCGCGGGAGCGGCGCGAAGCCGTCTCCCTCGATGGCGGCGATCGGGAGAAGGGTCGCGGCGGTCCCGTTTCGCTCGACCATGTAGAGGAGGGGCGGCGTGCGAACCGGGAGGAGCGGGGGCTCCTCTCCCTCGGCGGGGGCCTCGGGAAGGAGGGCCGAAGGGGGCGGCTCCGGTGGGCGAAGTGCCACGTCGATCCCCCCCCACTGCACGTTGTCGCACCCGGAGAGGGCCATTAAGATCACGCAGAGCGCGGGAAGGAGCGCTGCCGAAGAACGCATCGGGACTCGGGGGCCGGGGCCGAAGGGTCGTTGGACCGGGGCGCATGGGGGGGACGCCGGGTCGGGGATCCGGCCCCCGAAGCTACCGTCACGAACGGGCGAATGCAAAGCCGGACGGACCCTGGAATGGGAGAGGATGGGATGATCGACGGGGCCCGGTTTCGCCGGACGATGGGTCACTTCGCGACGGGGGTGGCGGTGGCCACGACCCGGCGCGCCGACGGCTCTTCCGCCGGGCTCACCTGCAACTCGCTGGCCTCGGTGTCGCTCGAGCCGCCCCTGGTGCTGATCTCGGTCGACCATGGCGCCTCCTCGAGACAGGATCTTCTCGACGCCGGTTGCTTCGCCCTTTCCCTGCTGGGGTTGGAGGGCGAGCCCCTGTCACGCCGGTTCGCGTCGGGGTCCCGCGACGACCGCTTCGACGGCGTCGGCGTCAGGACCGAGGTTACCGGGGCCCCGATCCTCGAGGATGCGATGGCCTGGCTCGACTGCACGCTGTGGAAGGTCGTCGAGGCCGGAGATCATACCGTGCTCTTCGGGAAGGTCGAGGCGGCCGGGTTCGATCCGCGGGCGGACCCCCTCGTGTTCTTTCGCGGGAGGTACGGAACCGTGCGGCCATGACGCCGCCGCGCCCACCGCGCTGGAGGCACGGGATCCCGGCCTTCCTCGCCGGGGTCGCCCTCGCGCTCGGCATCCAGGTGTCGGCGGGGCTCCTGCTCTACGGGGGGCCGGGCTTCCTGCCGGCGCTTTCGGTGGTCCTCGCCACCGCGAGCCTGGCGCTGGGGGCGGGGCTCGCAGCGCCACCCGGGGTGTCGTGGCCGGGGTCCGGGGGCGCACCGCCCGAATGGAGCGAGCTCACGGGAGGCCCCCTCCTCGAGATCCGCGAGGTGGAACGCGTTCGCCGTCGCTGGCTGGGCCTTCTCCTCGCGTTCACCGCCGCGGCCTTCTTTGCCGGTGGCTGGGAGCTCTTCCGGGGGTTCGGGGCCAGGGGGCTCACGCAGGGCGTCGGACTGGCGCTGATGGTGGCGTCCCCGATGTTCGCGGGGGGACGCCTCCTCGCTTCGCCCGCGATGCGACTCGTGGGGGAACCGGGAGGCGATGCGGGGAACTGGGGGGGGGGATCGTGGGCGCTGGCCGGGGCCGCGGCCGGCTTCCTGCTCCTGGCGCACCTCCTCTTTCCCGCCCTCTCGCCCACCGCCGTTCTCCTTTTCTGCGTGGTGGCGACCTCGGGAGGGGCGCTCGTGCACGGCTGGCTCCTCGACGAGGTGGCCCAGGTCGAGGTCGAGCCCCGGAGCGGGGGCCAGGTGCGGCTTCGCTGGCGCCGGCCCCGACCCGGGAGCGAGGGGGTGGCCTGGCTCGATCGTGGGGGCGAATCCGTGGTCCGGGGGGGTGATGGCGAGCCGACGCACCCTGCGGACCGGGCGCTGGAGATGGAGATCCTCCCGCTGCTTTCCGAACCATCCCATGTCGTCGCGGTCGGGTGGAGGTCGATCCCGATGGCGCTTGCGGCCG
>JBJHBX010000236.1:0-5082 GCA_050485725.1 Gemmatimonadales bacterium
CGATGCCGCCATCATGGACGGCCGCACACTCGACGCCGGGGCCGTGGCAGGGGTGCGGATCTTCAGGAACCCCGTCGACCTGGCCCGCCTGGTCATGGAGGAATCGCCGCACGTGTTCATGGTCGGAAACGGGGCAGAGGTCTTCGGGCGCCAGCACGGCGTGGAGGAAGTGGACCCCTCGTGGTTCCACACCGACGAGCGCTGGGAGGCCCTCGAGCGGGCCCGCGAGCGCGAGGCCTTCGAGCTCTCCTGGCACCTGGAGGAGAACCGGATGATCGGCACGGTCGGCGCCGTGGCCCGCGACCGGAACGGGGACCTGGCGGCCGCCACTTCCACCGGGGGCATGACGAACAAGCGCTTCGGACGCGTCGGCGACGTGCCGGTGATCGGCGCCGGGACCTACGCCTCGAACGCCTCGTGCGCGATCTCGGCCACCGGCCACGGCGAGTACTTCATTCGCACCGTGGTGGCGCGGGAGATCTGCGCCCGGATCGAGTACCTGGGTGAGTCCATCGAAGCGGCCACCCGGGCCGTCATCGACGACCGCCTGGGCGCACTCGGGGGCACCGGCGGGGTCATCGGGCTCGACAGCGACGGTCGCCCGGTGCTCTACATGAACACGCCGGGCATGTACCGCGGCCACTACATGGCCGGGGGCGAGCCCTTCACCGCGATCTACGCCGACGAGGGCGACGGGCGCTGACCGCCCTTCCCGCCAGCCTCAGAACCGTGAGCCGCTGATCCAGACGTCGGCGCGGACCCACATCTCGTCGAATCGGGCGTCCACCTCGGCGGCCTCCGCATCGCGGCCCTGCGCGCGGAGGGCGGCGGCGAGTCCCTTCAGGCACCAGCCGTTGTCGGGGTGGATGGCCAGCGCCTCGCGGTAGACCCGCTCGGCGTCGGCGGCGCGCCCCGCCTCGAGAAGGACCGCCCCCAGCGTGTGGCGCACCGGGATCGGCCAGGGCTCGGGCTCGTCGTAGTTCAGCGACTGCTCGAGGGCGATGGCCTCCTCCATGACCTGCACGGCGCCGTCCACGTCGCCCTCGTCGGCGAGGATTTCGCCCAGCAGCGTTCCCCGGGCCATGCCCAGCAGGTCCCGCTGCAGGTGCCCGCGGAACCGGGCGTTCTGGTCGGTGCGCCCGTGCATGACCTCGAGCGCCTGGAGCTCCACGCGGGCCAGGTCCGCCGAGCCCTCGCGCAGTCGGGCCATGCCCCGGGCGTAGTGCGAGACCCCGGTGGCGAAGGGGTTCACGTCGAGGAGCGGGAGCTCCAGGATCTCCTCCCAGCGGCCGAAGCGCGCGTGGGCCAGCGGAATGTAGATCCCGAAGGCCGGCGCGATGCGGGTCACGTCTCTCGCGGCCTGGAGCGCCACGGCGCTCTGCCCGTCGAAGGCGGCGGCGAAGAAGAGCATGTGGAGGTTGTGGGACGGGTACACGGCGGGCGCACCGTCGAGGTGGGACCGCTGGTCGGCGATCCACGCCATCTGGTTCCCCCGCACCGCGTCGCCGTAGCGCCCGATCCGCATGAAGGCGTGGGCGGGCATGTGGGGAATGTGGCTCACCCCCGGGATCATGTGAGGCAGATGGTCAGAGCACTCCGCCGCCCGCTCGGGCGCGGGCGAGGCCTCGACCAGGTGAATGTACAGGTGACATGCGCCGGGGTGCGTCACATCGACCGCGAGGGCCTGCTCCAGGATTCGCAGCGCCTCCAGCGTGTTCTCGAAGGGCTCCCCGTCTTCCGTCCAGTAGTTCCAGGGGCGCAGGACCATCTGCGCCTCCCCCGCCAGCGTCAGGACCTCGAGGTCGGCGGGGAAGCGCTCGGCCACTTCGCCGATGGCCCGGGCGTAGGCCGTGTCGAGTTGCGCCCGGTTCGCGTTTTCCGGGTCCTCGGCATAGCGAAGCGCCATGGCCTCGATGAGGGCCCGCTCCACCTCGGAAGCATTCGCCCTGAGCTCCATGGCGCGCTGGATCGCCGCGTGGGCCTCGACCGCCGCGGCGTTCCCCATGCGACCGTTGATGTGGGGGCCGAGGGCCCACGCCTCGCCCCAGGCGCACGCGGCGCAGACCGGATCGAGGCGCTGCGCCTCGCGGAAGGATCGGACCCCCTCGGCGTGGGCGAAGCCATAGGTGAGGGCGACGCCCTGGTCGAAGTACGCCTGGGCCAGCTCGCTCGCGGTGGTGATGGTCCGGGTGTACGGGCCCATGCCGTCGTAGAGGGGGAGGGTCGCTTCTTCGGGCGCGCCGCCTGCCGCCGCTGGGCCATGCCCGGCATGCTGGGCGGCGGCCCCGGCCGGAAGCAGGAACGGGAGCACGACCGGGAGCGTGAAGAGCGCGGCGACGAGGGGCGCGGCGAAGCGGGTCCGAGGCAGGACGGGCATGGGGACTCCCGAAATGGGAAGGGGAGGCGGAGGCGGAGCGGGCATGGGCTGATCGGGCACAGGCCGAGCGGGCAAGGGCCGAGCGGAGGTAGCAATCCGGAAGAGAATACGCCTTCCCGCGGCGCCGGGCGAGGGTGGGGGCGGGGCGCGGGGTGCAGGGGAACGCCGGGCTGCGGGCTCCCGGAAGGTGACGTCCGCGACATCGGAGGGGTCCCGAAAGGACGATGGCACGCGCCGTCATCCTGGGTGAGACAAACGCCGCCATCGCGCTCCTCCCTTCGGAGCGATGGCATCGCACGTCTCACGGAGCGTGACAGAGCGTGCCAACGCCCTCGGCCCCGGCACCGTTGACACCCTGGCGCGTTCCCGGTGATGGCGCGCAGTCGCGCCGCCGCCCGCGGGTACCCGGCCGACCCGCGCCTCAGCCCGTCGGCACGAGTAGCGTGACGCCCCCGTCGTGCCCAACCAGGATTCCCTCACCGGGGAGCGGCAGCGCGGACCAGATCCCGTAGGGGAGCGCGACCCCGGGCGCGAGACGGCCGATGCGCCCCACGATCCGGTCGCCTCCCTGGGCCTCCAGGCTCCAGCCGATCACCCCCTCGGTGACGAGGGGGCGCGGCAGGAAGACGTGGCGCCCCTCGACCCCCGGGCGCGAGGGGAGGAAGGCCATGAAGGGCCGCTCCATCATACCCTGTTCACCCGTCTCCGCCGCTGCACGCACCCCGTCCTCGATCAGCGCGCCCGGGAGAAAGGCCGCCTTCGGCGCCGCAGACCCCGCAGCCGCAGACCCCGGAGCCGCATCCCACTCCCACTCGTCCCCCTCGTCCCCCCCGCGAAAGACGAGCACCTCGCCCGTGCGGTGCCGGATCCAGACCAGGGCGGATCCCAGCGACACTGTCAGGTCCAGCGAAACGGGCAGGAGAGGCGGAAAGATGAGCCCGTGACGGTCGTAGGCCGGATGGACCCCGTCCGGCGGCGGAAGCTCGCCGGGGAAGCCCCCGGCCCCACCCGCCTCCTCCAGCAACCCGGTCGTCTCGTCGAGCCTCGCGATCCGGAAGGGGGCCCGGGCGCCGTCGTCCACCACCTCGACGAAGAGCCCGCCGGGCATCAGCGCGCCGCCCCCCTGCAGGTTCCCCATCGTGGTGAGGGTCGTGCCCCGCACGCTCGAGGTCGCGAGGTCCCAGGTGGTCCGCCGCCGGTTCCCTCCGTCCTCGACCACGAGAAGCCCGCTCGCACCCCAGATTGCCTGGATCCTGCGGAACTCCTCGGGGCCGCTTCCCCCGCGGCCCAGGGTCGAAGTCGTTCCCGCCACCGGGTCCCAGAGAACGATCCGGTGGTTCCCCGCGTCGGCCAGGGCGATGAGAGGTTGCCCCTCGGGCCCCTCTGCGGCGGCGAGACCCACCACCCGAAACAACTCGAGGGCGGCGAGCTCGTCGGGCAGGGGCGCGACCTCGAGCACGAGCTCCGGTCCCTCCTCGATCGGCCCCGTCACCAGGTGGTCCGCCGGGCCCGGGTCAGCACAGCCGGGAAGGAGGCAGGCGACCACGAACGCCCACACCCCCTGCCTCGGGGCGTGGGCCCTCGAGCCGACGAAGGGGGCTCGTTTCGTGATCACCTGCACACCTCCCGCTGCAGGGGGACCGGGGTTCGACCGCCGGCCAGGTTCCTAGTGGTGGTGATGCGCGTCGTGCCCGTCGTGGGCGCCGCGCGTCGGCACCTCCGGGAGCCATCCCACTGCCGGCCCGCCCTGGGCGTCGACGCCGTGAGCCAGCGCCATGGCGATCCAGGCCTCGACGCTCGTGCTCACGACATCCGGGTCCAGGAAGAGCCCCACCTGGCGCCAGAGCTCACCCTGCACCCGGTCCCGCCCCACCGCATCCGAGACCAGGATGTCCGAGACCACGTCGTGCATCATGTGCAGGTTGTCGAAGATGGCCGCGAACTCAGGGTAGCGCTCGGTGAAGACCGGCGAAATGGCCGGGGTCATGGGCATCTCCGAGGGGAGCCCCTCGGGCGGATCGGCGAGCATCTGCCAGAACCGCGCCACGGTGGCCTGCACCCCCGCCCGCCGCTCCGCCGGGTCGTCGTAGACCAGGAGAGGCTCGTAGATCGCCACCTGGAGCCAGTGGTAGGCCCAGATCAGCCCGTTGAACTTCGGGTACGCCTCGCGGAAGGCCTTGGAGAAGTACTGCCCGTCCATGATCTCCATTCCCTTGGGCGCAACGGGAAAGGCCAGGTCGCTGGACTGGTAGTGGGCCAGGAGGTCGGCCATGGCCCGGTCCCGCTCCGCCTCCGAGAGGGAGGGGTCGGCCAGGATGTCGTAGCTCTGCCGGTGCAGCACGTGCGCCCACTCGAACATCTCGTGGGCCCGGGGCGCCACCTGCACGTAGCGGGGCATGAACGACGCCTCGGGCATGGGCATGCGCGGCCCCACGGGGAGGATGCCCTCCACGAGTCGGTCGTAGATCTCCTCCTCCAGGAGCGAGGTGGGCGCATCCGGACGGGTCCAGAGGGTCTCGTAGAGGACGCCGTGCCCGTAGTCGAAGGCGTTGAAGAGGCGGTCCACCTCGGGGTAGGCGTCGCGGAAGGCCCGGTTGTGGCCGGCCACCAGGTGGAAGGGGTGCGAAACCCGCTCCAGCGCCGGGGGGGCTTCCGGCCGCGAGGCGGCCCGGGCGCTCCGCACGCCGGCGGGGAGAGGGCTTCCC
>JBJHBX010000237.1:0-5071 GCA_050485725.1 Gemmatimonadales bacterium
CTTCTTCTCCGAAGATGGATTGCACCTCGCGTCGGTGGATTTCGCCTTGCCCTGGGTGGACTTCGACCTGAACGCGGACAGGATTCTTGCGCTGGTTCAGGACCCGGAGACCCGGGTGCTGACGCTCAGGGCGTACGATCTGCCCTGGAGCGCACTGCATCGGTGACCGGGCGGCGACAGGCCCCCCACGCGTTTGACCTCATGGTCGCGTTGCGACATACCCCCCCAGTGCACCTCCGGTGTTGGGGCTTCCCGGTCAAGGCGAAAGTGCGGTCCGCCCGGATACGGGGATCGGGACCCCGGGTCGTCCGCAGGCGTATAACGGGCTCGGGACACCCTGTCCTCCACGTTGCGGCCTGCGCGGCCGCGTGGTAGCGTCATCTGGCTGTGCAGTCGCCGTCGCCCCCCGGGCCGTCGAGGGACTCGCGCACCCTCCCCCGAACGTGCAACCTCCGACGGACCATGACCTTCCGCTCCGTTCCATTCGATCCGTTCCGGTTCCGCGGCGCGAGCCGGGGCACCGGGTCGACCGCGGGGCTCGCCGTGGCCCTCGTCGCCGCCGGCGCCCTGGCCCACGCACCCGCCGAGCTCCGGGCGCAGGAGCCTCCGCGCACCGTGCAGCCCGGCGCACCGGGGCAGGAGAGCCGGGTCATCACGCCCGGGACCACCGTTTTCGAGTGGCCGACCCACGCGCCCGCCGACGTCTCGTTCATGCAGATGATGATCGGGCACCACGCGCAGGCGCTCGAGATGTCGGAGCTCGTTCCGGACCGGAGCACCCGGGCCGACGTGCGGCTGCTGGCCCACCGGATCCACCTGGCCCAGTTCGACGAGATCGCGCTGATGGCCCAGTGGCTCCATGACCGGGGCGAAGCGGTGCCCCCGGAGGCTGCGGTGGCGTGGCGCGAACCCGACGCGCACGCGGGGCACGGCGATCACCACGCCGGCCACCACCCCCCCCCCGCCCCCGACCCCCACGCCGGGCACGGGGATCACGCCGGTCACGCGGACCACGCCGGCATGCCCGGCATGCTCACGCAGGCGCAGCTCGACGAGCTCGCCGCCGCGTCGGGGCCCGAGTTCGACCGGCTCTTCCTGGAGTTCATGATCTTTCACCACGAGGGCGCGATCCAGATGGTGCAGGAGCTCTTCGCCTCGCCCGACGGCGGGCAGGAGGGCGAAGTGTACCAGTTCGCCGCCCACGTGGATTCGGACCAGCGCATCGAGATCGAGCGGATGCGCATGATGCTCGCCCGGGGGGACTCCCTCCGATGAACCGGGCCGAGACGGAACACCCTACAACGAGGACCAGCATGACATCGATTCTCCCCGCCCTCCGTGACCGGACGACCCGCGGGGTCGCCCTCGCCGGGGGCCTGGCCGTGGCCGCCTTCCTGGCCACGCTCCTCCCCGTGCAGCTCGTGGCCCAGGCGCAGACGGCGCCGACCGCCACGCAGTCCACCGACGTCTGGTGGGACACCTCGGACCCCCGCATCGGGCTGGGTGCCGGCCTCTTCGATGCCGAGACGGCGATCCTGAACATGGAGTTCGTCTCGAACGTGCCGCGACCCGAGGGCTTCTACGACCCGGAGAACCCCGGGAACCTCCTCTTCGCGAACTCGGACCTGGCCTTCCAGGGTGACCTGGTCTTCGTCGGCAACTTCGCCGGATGGACCGCGTACGACATTTCCGACCCCGCGAACCCACGGCTGCGCGCCTCGGTGCTCTGCCCCGGGGGCCAGGGCGACGTCTCGGTCTACCGGAACCTCCTCTTCATGTCGGTCGAGATGCCGAACGGCCGGATCGACTGCGGCACCCAGGGCGCGGCCGGGCCGGTGAACCCGGAGCGCTTCCGGGGCGTGCGGATCTTCGACATCGCGGACCTGGACAACCCGGTGCAGGTGGCCGCGGTCCAGACCTGCCGCGGCTCGCACACCCACTCGATCCTCGAGAGCCCGAACGATCCGGACAACGTCTACGTGTACGTGTCCGGGGCCGCCGGGGTGCGTCCCGCCGACGAGCTCGCAGGATGCGTGTCCGACGTGCCGGAAGATGACCCCGACGCCACCGCCCTCTTCCGGATCGAGGTGATCCGGGTGCCGCTGGCCTCGCCGCAGGACGCGTACGTGGCGAGCCAGCCCCGGGTCTTCGCCGACCGTGCCACCGGCGACATCGCCGGACTGTGGCCCGGAGGGGACCATGGCGAGGGAACGCAGCGCTCGGCCATGACGAACCACTGCCACGACATCACGATCTACCCCGACATCGGGCTCGCCGCCGGCGCCTGCTCGGGGAACGGGATCCTGCTGGACATTTCGGACCCGGTGAACCCGGTGCGGGTGGACGAGGTCATCGACACGAACTTCGCCTACTGGCACTCGGCCACCTTCAACAACGACGGCACCACCGTCATCTTCACCGACGAGTGGGGGGGCGGCACCTCGCCCCGCTGCCGCGAGAGCGATCGCCCCGAGTGGGGCGCGAACGCGATCTTCCGCATCGTGGACGGGCGAATGGAGCACGTGAGCTACTACAAGCTCCCGGTGCCCCAGACCGATACCGAGAACTGCGTGGCCCACAACGGCTCGCTGGTCCCGGTCCCCGGCCGCGACATCAAGGTGCAGGCCTGGTACCAGGGGGGCGTGTCGGTCTTCGACTTCACCGACCCCGCGAACCCCTTCGAGATCGCCTACTTCGACCGGGGCCCGCTCTCGGACGAGCGCCTCTTCACCGGCGGCCAGTGGTCGACCTACTGGTACAACGGGCTCATCATCGGGGCCGAGATCGCCCGCGGGCTCGACGTGCTCCGGCTCACGCCGAGCGAGCACCTGACGGCGAACGAGCTCGAGGCGGCGAACCTCGTCGAGTGGGGCGAGTTCAACCCCCAGCACCAGCCCCGGATCGAGTGGCCGGACCACCCCTCGGTGGCCCGCGCCTACGCCGACCAGCTCGTCAGGAGCGGTGCCATGTCGAGCGACCAGCGGTCGATGCTCTTCGAGGTGCTGGGACGGTACGAGGCGGGAGGGGCCGATCGGGCCGCCGCCGCCGAGACCTTCCGCCAGGCGGCGTCGATGCTCGAAGACGGCACCTCCGCCGCCGGTTCGCACGACGCGCCGCGGATGCGCGCGCTTGCGGCCACCCTGCGGGGGCTCGCCACCGCGGACCAGGACCTGGACCAGGAGTAAGACCGAGGCCGGGACGACCGAGCCGAGGTTTCGGGGCGCCGCGGGTCCGAGGGACTGGACCCGCGGCGCTTTTTTTTCGTGGGTCAGCCGCCCCCCATCACCCCCCGGGCCTCCGCCAGAGCACCGGGGGCGCCGGCTCGGGCCGGAACTCCACCGGGTTCAGCTCCAGCAGGCGAAGCGCCTCGGCCACGGCCCGCTCGAGCTGCGGATCACGCCCCTCGATCACGTCGCGGGGGGTCTGGTGCACCTCGATGTCGGGGGCCACGCCGACCCCCTCCACATCCCACTCGCCGTCGCGGTTGATGAAGCCGCCGCGGGGGGCGATCATGGCGCCTCCGTCCACGAAGCGAGGCGTGTCCCAGGTGCCCACGAGCCCGCCCCAGGTGCGCGTGCCGACCAGCGTCCCGATCTCCATCTGCCGGAAGAGGAAGGGGAGGAGATCGCCGCCCGAGCCCGCCTGTTCGTTGATGATCATGACCTTGGGCCCGAAGATGCCGGCCATGGGCTGGGTCCAGGGCGTCCGGTCGCCCACGGGGCTGTTGAAGTAGCCCTGGAGCTCGCGCGCCAGCACGTCGGCAATGTAGTCCGCGGCCGATCCTCCCCCGTTGTTCCGCTGGTCGAGCACCACCCCCAGGCGGTCCTGCTGCGCGAAGTAGTAGCGGTTGAAGAAGGTATAGCCGCCCTGCCCCGTGTTCGGAATGTGGACGTAGGCGAGCCTTCCCCCCGACAGCTCGTCGACCTTTCGCCGGTTCTCCTCGAGCCACTCGCGCATGCGGAGCTGGTTCTCGTTCGATAGCGGCACCACGGTCAGGGTGCGGGCGCCCTCGAGGGTCGGGCGGTCATTCACGTGGATCCGCGTCTGGCGTCCCGCCGTGCCCTCGAAGGCGTGGAAGAGGTTCGTGGCCGCGGTGAGCTCGCGCCCGTTCACCCCCACCAGGTACTCGCCCTCGCGCACGTCGACCCCGGGGCCGGAAAGGGGCGACTCGAGTCCGGGGTTCCAGTTCTCGCCGCGGTAGATCCGGGCCACGCGGTAGCGCCCGTCGTGCACCTCCCAGTCGGCGCCCAGGAGCCCCACCGGCACGCCCGGGTTCTGGGGAAGGTCTCCACCCGAGACGTACGAGTGCCCCACCCCGATCTCGGCCCCCATCATGTCGAGGAGGTAGTTCAGGTCGGAGCGGTGCCGCACGTGCTCGAGCCAGGGCGAGTACCAGTCCCATGCCTCGTCCCAGGGTGCGCCGTGGAAGTTGTCCACGTAGAGGAAGTCGCGCTGGAGGCGCCATCCCTCGCGGAAGATCTGCGCCCATTCGTCGCGGGGGTCCACCCGGACGCGTGCGCCCGAGAGCGACAGGTTCCCGGTGGTTCCGGTGGGTGCGGCCCCGGTGGTGTTCACGATCCGCCACTGCTGTCCGGCGCGCACCAGGAGCTTCCGGCGGTCGTGGGAGGCCTGCGCCTCCTGCACCCCGGTCAGGAAGCTCGCCGCCTCGCGTTCGGAGGTCTGCCACCTGTGGAGGGTGAGCCCCTGCTGGTTCGGCACCGCCTCGCCGTAGAAGACGATTCCCTCGGGCCCGGCCTGGAGAAGCACGTAGTTCCGCTGCGGCACCGGAAGGGCCAGGATCCGCTGGTCGAGCCCCTCGAGGTCGATGCGCACCGTGGGAGGCGCGGCATCGCCACCCCTCGCACCGGCAGCACCCCCGCCCGCCGGGGCGGCATCGTTCCCGCCGGAGGCCCCGGGGCCCGCCTCTTCCGAGCTGCGGGGGGCCAGGGGCGAGGGCGCGTCGGCGGCGAGCACCGCCAGGTACACCCCGCGCGTGACAGGGCGGTCGTACGACGACATGTCGAGCCAACCGGTGTTCAGCCCGTAGTCGGTCGAGGCCAGGAACCAGAGG
>JBJHBX010000238.1:0-5067 GCA_050485725.1 Gemmatimonadales bacterium
ACCGGCATCCGCGTCCACGACAGGTAGAAGGAGGCGTTCCCGGGCTCCGGCCCCTTCTGCGAGAGCCCCCGATCGCCCTGGAGCACCGGCGGCTTCCCCTCGTCAACGCGAAGATCCAGCGAAGCGGGCCCGCGGGCGTCGAGGCCGGGCCCGG
This sequence comes from Gemmatimonadales bacterium, assembly GCA_050485725.1. GTDB lineage: Bacteria > Gemmatimonadota > Gemmatimonadetes > Longimicrobiales > Gaopeijiaceae > SKNW01. The sequence continues at coordinate 155 of JBJHBX010000238.1, forward strand.
ACGCACCCCCCACAGGGCCGGCGAGCGACGCGCGGAGGCGGAAGGGAAAGGCGCTCCCGCTCCCCTCCACCGGCGGCGCATCGGGAAGGCGCGCGAGCTCCCAGTCCTCGAGCCAGACCCGGAACGGATCGGCCACCGCGCCGGCGAGCCCCGCGGCCCCCCGTGCGAAGCGCTCCTCGTGGAGATGCCGCCCGGTGGTCACGTCGGTGATCGCGAAGTGCCCCATCCAGAGCTGGTTCGTGGACCACGCGGAGGCGCGTTCGGGGGCATCGGGGGCGAGGGAGTTCCGGAAGAAGGTGAGCTGGAAGCCGAACTCCCGCCCCTCCGCACCGGCCCCGGCGCCCGGGTCGACCGCCTCCAGGTGCCCGGTCAGGTACCACCACTCCGTACGGTACCCGGGATGCGCCCCGTGGTCGTCGGGGAAGACGAAGGGCCGCACCTCCATGGCCCGGGCGAAGCCGGCAGTGTCCCCCCCGGCCAGCGCCTCGGCGGCCGAGAGGGTGGCACGCACCTCGCTCCGCTCCGGGGGTGCGGCGAGCCGAAGTGCCCCCCACGCGAGGAGGGCGACCATCGCCGTGATCCCCGCGGGCATCCACCAGCGGCGCGCGGCCATCATTCCCCCCTGAGCGCCGCCGAGGGCGCGGTGCGGGACATCTTCCACGACGGGTAGATCCCGGCCAGCACGGCGCCTGCCAGCGCCAGGGCCAGGGCCTGGAAGGGAAGGGCGAGCCCCACCTCCATGTCGAGGCTCCACCCGAACGAGCGTCGGTTCACCACGTGGATCATGACCGCGGCCAGCGCCAGGCCCACCGGCAGCGCGAAGAGCCCCGAAACGAGCCCCATGATTCCCGTCTGCGCCGACACGAGACCCCAGGTCTGCCCCGGCGTCATGCCGGTGGCCCGGAGCAGCCCCAGCTCGCGGCCGCGCTCGAGCTCGAGCGCCATCAGGGCGCTCAGGACCGCGATGAAGGCCACGACGAAGGCCAGGAGCCGAAGTACGCGGGTGACCTCGAAGGTGCGGTCAAAGACCTCGAGGGTCAGGCGCCTGAGCTCGCGGTTCGACCGGATCTCGACCGGCGCGCCGGCGGCGCGCCTCAGCTCGGCCATGAGTGCTTCCACCGCCGCAGCGTCGGCGGCCACCGCGGGGTCGAGGAAGAGGGCCAGCGAGGTGATCTCGCCGGTGGTCCCGAGGAGCCCGTCCCAGGTGGGGCGCGCCACCATCACGGTGCCCATCTCGGAGCCGTAGTCCCGGAAGACCCCCAGCACCGGAAGGACCCCCGGTCCCTCCGGCCTCCCATCGCCCCCCCGCGCCGCGCCTCCCACCGGGAGCCGCACCGGGTCGCCCACGCCCAGGCCGTGCCGGAAGGCGAAGGGTTCGGACACGAGCACGCCCTCTCCGGCCCTGAAGGCCCGGAAGACCGCATCCCCCGCATCTCCCGCCTCCAGCAGGTCCAGCGATCGCTCCCCCCGCGGATCGAGGCCCAGCGCCACGAAGCGCGCGACACCGTAGTCGTCCGTCACGAGCTCCATGCCCAGGTAGGTGCTGACCCCCTCCACCCCGGGAAGCTCCGCCGCCGCCGCGGGCAGATGCGACGGAAGCCGACCCTCGAGCCGGTTCGACACCACGCTCGGGGGCGACAGGTAGAGGTCGGCCTGGAGTGTCACGTCGAGCCAGCGGACCACGCTTCCCCTGAACGACTGGATCATGATGCCGAGCCCCACCACCACCGAGACCGCAATGACGAGGGACGCGAGCGCGGGGGCGGTGCGCGAGAGCGAGGTCACGACCCCCCGGGCGGCCATCGCCCCGAGCACGCCGCCGGCCCTGGCCAGCAGGGGCCGGACCCCGGCCAGGAAGACCACCGTGGCCGCCGGCACCAGGAGCGCGAGCCCCACGAGCACCGCGAAGAGCCCCCCGAAAGCGGCCTCGAGCGAGCGCGAGGTCAGCAGGAGGAGGCCGGCCCCCGCAGCCAGGAGCACCCCGCCCAGCCCGGCGGCGCGGGGTACGAGCGCCCGCACCCGCGACTCGACGGTGGAGCGGGCCAGGGCCTCGCGGGGGGAGACGGTGGTCGCTTCCCACGCCGGGGGGAGGGAGGCGAGGAGGGTGGCGCCGACCCCCATCAGCGCACCTTTGGCCAGCACCTCCGGGGGCAGGAGGAGCCCCTCGACCGAGACCACGAAGTAGAGGTCGTTGATCGTGCGGGTCACGAGGCGCACCAGTCCGCGGCCCAGCACGATCCCGGTGGCCACCCCGAGGAGCGCGCCCGCCGAGCCGAGGAGGAGGGCCTCGCCGAGCACCCCCCGCAGGAGCTGGCCCCGGGTGGTCCCCAGCGCGCGCAGGGTGCCGAAGAGGCGGCGGCGCTGCACCACCGAAAAGGTCATCGTGTTGTAGATCAGGAAGACCCCGAAAAGGAGCCCGAGAAGGGAAAGCGCCGTCAGGTTCAGGTCGAAGGCCCGGACCATGCCGGCCATCGTCGCCTCGCGGGACCCGGCCTCGACGAGTCGTGCGTCCGGGGGTGCGAGGGCCTCGATCTCGCGGCGGAGGCGGTCACCCTCGGGGCCGTCGGGAAGCCTCAGGTCAAGCCGGTCCAGCGTCGGACCGCGCCCCGCGAGCAGCTGCGCCTCGGCGACGTCGACCACGAGCAGGTCGCGAAGCCCCTGACGCGCCAGCGGGTCCGCGGGCTCAAGGACCCCGCCCACCACCGCCAGGTGGTCGCCGCCGCCCACGCGGAGGGGAAGCCGGTCGCCCGCCTCGACCCCCAGCGCCCGGGCCGTCTCGGCCGAGAGGAAGACGGCGCCGGGCTCCGCCACGAGGCGGCTCCCGTCAACCTGGCCGGTGGGCCCTCCGGCCAGCCAGGGGCGGAAGGGCGCTTCGGCGAACGGGTCGATTCCCAGGATGCGAAGGGGGCGACCCGGGTCGTCCGGGTGGACTCCCCACCCCTCGACGACCGGTGCCACCTGCCGGAGTCCCAGGTCGATCCGGACCCGGGCCGGGAGGTCGTCGGGGATCCCGGTGGGGCCGGCCAGCAGCTGGTGGGTGGCGGTACCGGACAGGGTCTCGCCCGAAACCCGGAAGGCCTCGCGGGACGACTGGATCGCGAGGTCGAGGGCCACCGTGACCGCCACCCCCAGGCTCACCCCGAGAAGGGTCAGGACGAGCTGCCAGGGGTGCCGCAGCAGGTGCCGGCGGGTGGCGGAGGCCGCGAGTCGGCTCACCCGACGCCCTCCGCGTGGTCTTCCGCAAGCCTGCCCCCGCGCAGCCGGAGGATCCGGTCCGACCGTGCGGCGGCCTCGGCGGCATGGGTGACCATGAAGAGGGTCGTGCCGGAGTCCCGCACGAGCTCCTCGAGCAGGTCCAGCACCCGCGCTCCGGTGGCCACGTCGAGGTTTCCGGTGGGCTCGTCGGCGAGCACCAGGTCGGGCCCGTGGGCCAGTGCCCGGGCCACCGCCACCCGCTGCTGCTCCCCTCCCGAGAGCCGGTCGGGCCAGGCCCGCTCGCGGTCCGCCAGCCCCACCCGGTCCAGGAGGACCCTGGCCCTGTCCCGGTCGGCGACGGTCGTCCGGCCGGCCAGCTCCAGCGGAAGGAGCAGGTTCTCGAGCACCGTCAGCGTCGGGACCAGGTTGAAGAACTGGAAGACGAACCCGATGCGATCGCGGCGGAAGAGGGTCCGGTCGCGTTCGCGCATCTCGTGGAGGCGCACGCCCGCAACCTCGACCTCTCCGGCGTCAGGTGCGTCGATGCCGCTCACGAGGTTCAGAAGCGTGCTCTTTCCCGAACCGGAGGGGCCCAGGAGCGCCACGAAGCTCCCCCGGCGCACCTCCAGGTCCACCGCGTCCAGCACCGGCCGACGGGCGCCCCCTTCCTCGAATCCCTTCGAGACCCCCGCGAGCCGGATCACGGGCGGGAGCGGGTGAGATGCGTGGTACGTGGATTCGGTCACGGGTCGCGTGGGTCGTGGGATGCGCGGCAGGTGAGTCGCAGCGGCAAGCAAGAAGGCCGCCCCGTACGGAGGCGGCCTTCGCGCTTCACCATGGCAGCAGCGCGTTCGAGGGGGGTCGCGCGCTGCCTACCCGGCACCCGGGCGGGGGTTCACCCCCGCGTCCCGACAGGCCAGGGCGTCGCCCTCAGTCCACCCCGAGCTGCTGCGGCAGCGTCTGGAGCTCGCGGATCTCGTATCGGCGCTCCCCGCGGGGAAGCTGGATCGTGACGGTGTCCCCCTGGCGGGCCCCCTGGAGCCCGCTCCCGATGGGAGAGGCCATCGACACCTGCCCCCCTTCCAGGTCCATGTAGTCCCCGGCCACGAGGGTGAAGGTCATCTCCTCGTCGAGATCCAGGTCCACGATCGTGACCTTCGACCCGAAGCCCACGCGGTCGGCAGGCATCCGCTCCAGGTCGATCTTCGAGAGCTCCGACAGGCGGTGCGTCAGGTGCCCGAGCCGGGCCTGGATGAACTGCTGGCGCTCGAGCGCCGACTTGTATTCGGAATTCTCGCGAAGGTCACCGAGTTCCACGGCCTTCGAGATCCGCTCCGGGAGCTCCACGTTGAGCTCGCGGGTCAGCGTCTCGATCTCCTGTTCGAGGCGTTCGCGAATCTGGTCCAGCATGGGGTGCCTCCTTGACTCCGGGGTACGGGGGTGGCGGGAAGACGACGCGGTACACTGCGGGGAGGGCGTCGGGAGACGCGGAAAAGCCGAGGGCCCGCCTTCCCCCGGGAGGACTCCCGGATGGACGGGCCCGCGGACTCCGGCCCGGTGCCGATTCCGACACTCGGGGCGGAATGATCGTTTTCCCGCTCGAAAGGTAACGAATCCGTCGCCACGGCGGGAGTCCTGACAGGGGTTGACGCCCCCGCTCCTGCTAATGAGATTTCTTTTTCGTTAAGCTCGCCCCTGCGCCTTCCGCAGCCGGGCTT
>JBJHBX010000239.1:0-5021 GCA_050485725.1 Gemmatimonadales bacterium
GCCCGGTGGCCCGCGCGGCTGTCGGCCGGCCTGCCCGGCGGTCACGCCCTTCACGGGATCCGCATCGCCGTCGTCGGATGACCGGGAGATCCGGGCCGACGGAGCGCCACGTTTAACGTGTTCGCCCCTCGCGCCTTCCAACCTTCCGACAGGCCGCATCCTCCGTGGAGCGACCGTCGAGTGCACGAGAATCCACCTGATACACGGATCTTCAAAGCACAGCACAACTTCATGTTGTGGCTATTCGTCCAAGGTTCCACAGGAGGTTCACATGTTCGCGCGAAACCACTACGCCGTCCTGCTCGCGGCCGGTCTCATCCTGCTCCCCGCCGCGCTGCACGCGCAGGGGGCGAGGGGTGGAATGACCGGTCAGCCGGGCGGTGCCCAGATGCTCAGCCAGCTCCTCGAGTCCCCGGCCGCCATCGCCCTCGAGCACCGGGCGGAGCTCGAGATCACCGCGGAGCAGGCCACCCGCCTCCAGGCGCTGGCCACCTCGTACGAGGAAGACAACGAGACGCACCTGGAATTCATCCGGTCACGCGCGGAGGCTCTCGAGGCGGCCCGCGACCAGATGCAGGGGCAGCGGGGCCAGATGCAGGGGCAGCGGGGCCAGATGCAGGGGCAGCGGGGCCAGATGCAGGGGCAGCGGGGCCAGATGCAGGGCGCCATGGCGGAACTCCAGGAGCCGATGCAGGCCCTCCGGACCGCGCGCCAGCGCCAGCTCGACACGATGGGTGACATCCTGACCGCCAACCAGCTCCGCGAGCTCCGGCAGATCATGGCACCGACCGGGCCCCGGGGGCCGGGTGCCCGCAGCGCTCGGGCCCGGTGGGGCACAGCCCCGGTGGCGGTGGTGCTTCTCGGAAGCCCCGCACGGATGCGGGCCATGGGAACGCAGGCAGTCCGCGGCGCCTGGCTGGGAGGCTGGCAGCGCATGCCCCCGGTGGCGCGGATGCAGCGGCCGGAGCGACTCCGGCGCTGAGCTGCCGGAAGACGGGATCTCCGGGACGGGCAGGAGGGAGTTCGGGCGAGGGGAAGCGGCGGTAGCCGAGCGGCCATCCTGAGCGTAGGTTGCGTCGCACACCCACCAGCCCCACCGACGAGGGCGGGCCGCACCGGAGTGCGGCGCGCGGGGCCCGGCCCCCGCCCTCGAACGACCCGGAGTCCAGCATCCGATGATCCGATCCCGTCTTCCCCTTCTCCTCGCCCTGGCCCTGCTCCCGGTGCCGGCCTTCCTGCCGGATCCGGCCTCGGGGCAGGACCGCCGCGTCATCGACCACGACGTCTACGAGATCTGGCGCACGATCGGAAACCGTGCGATCTCGGCCGACGGCGAGTGGGTCCACTACACGCTCCAGCTCGAGAACGCCGACGGGGAGCTCGTCTTCGTCCGATCGAGTGGTGAGGGCGAGATCCGGATCCCCCGCGGATCCCAGCCCAGCTTCACCCGCGACGCCGCGCACGCCCTCTTCACGATCCGTCCGACGCGCGAGGCACTCGAGGCGGCGCGGGGAAGCCGGAATGGCGAGACCCCGCCCGACACCCTCGGCATCCTGGCGCTGGCCTCGGGCGAGATCACCCGGATCGCGGGCGTGCAGGGCTGGCGCGTGCCCTCGGAGGCCGGTGGATGGGTGGCCTTTCACCTGACTCCCGCCGCCTCCCGCGACGGAGACGACGGAGACGCCCCCCGCCACGGCACGCTGGTGGTGCGAAACCTCGTGACCGGTGACGAGTCGCGCTCCGCCTCGACCTCGTCCTACAGCTGGGCGCCGGAGGGGAACCGCCTCGTCCTGGCGGACTCGGTCCCCGAAGGCGACGGCAGGATGGGCGTCCGCAGCTGGGGCCCCGGCGGGAGCTGGACCACGATCTTCGAGGCACCGGGGCAGCTCCGGAGCCTGGCCCTCACCGATGACGGAGACCGGGTCGCCTTCCTGCACGCGCCGCCGGCCTCCCGTGAGGGGGAGGGCGAAGGCAGCGCGGGGGCCCGGAACTGGTCGGTCCACCTGTGGGGTGAGGGCGACGCGGAAACCCGGGTCGTGGCGACGCAGGGCTCATCGGGGATCCCGGAGGGCTGGACGGTCAGCGAGAACGCGTCCCCCTCCTTTTCCGACGACGGCGACCGCCTCTTCTTCGGCACGGTGCCCCCGGCCACGCCCAGGGCCGACCTGACCGCCCTCGAGTCGCAGGTCGACGTCGAGATCTGGCATTGGCTCGACGCGCAGCTCATGACGGTGCAGAACGTCCGTGCGAACCAGGAGCGGCGCCGGAGCTACCAGGCCGTGGCCCACCTCGCCGAGGGCGGTCGGATCGTGCAGCTCGCCGACCTGGACCTCCCCATGGTGCAGGTCCCGTCGGGGGGCACCGCCGCCTGGGGCATTGCCCGCGACATGGAGCGCTACGGGATCGAATCCTCGTGGGAGTCCCCGAACTTCGCCGACAGCTGGCTCGTCGACGTCGCCACCGGCGAGCGCACCCTGCTCATGGAGCGATCGCAGGGGAACCCGTCGCTTTCGCCCGGCGAGCGCTTCCTGACCTGGTACGAGCCCGCCGACAGCACCTGGTACGCCCGTGAGATCGCGTCGGGCGAGGTCCGGAACCTCTCGGCCGACCTCCCCCATGCGGTCTGGAACGAGCGGAACGACACGCCGTCGCCGGCCGGTTCGTACGGGACCGCAGGCTGGCTCGAGAACGACCGCGCCCTCCTTCTCTACGACCAGTACGATCTGTGGGAGGTCGACCCCATGGGCGCCCGCGCCCCCCGCAACCTCACGGCCGGGGCCGGACGCGCCGCCGACGTCCGTTACCGGGTGATCCAGCTGGGCCGCGAAGCCGGCGATCCCTTCGCCCCGAACGAGGACGTCTGGGTCACCGCCTTCAACTTCTCGACGAAGGCCGCCGGGTTCGCCCGGGTGCGACTGGACCGGAGCGAGGCCCCGCGGCAGGTCGTCATGGAGGACCGGAGCTTCTCGAACCCGCTCAAGGCCCGGGACCGGGACCGGATTCTCTTCTCGCAGGAGACCTTCGTCGACTTCCCGGACCTCTGGGTCTCGGGCATGGACTTCTCGGACCGGCGGCGGGTGAGCGACGCGAACCCGCAGCAGGCGGAGTACCGCTGGGGGACCGCCGAGCTCGTCTCCTGGATCTCGGCCGACGGCATCCCGCTCCAGGGCGTGCTGATGAAGCCCGAGGACTTCGACCCGAACCGCAAGTATCCGATGGTGGTCTACTTCTACGAGCGGTGGTCCGACGGGCTCCACGACCACTACGCGCTCGTGCCGCATCGGTCGCGGATCGCCTTCCCCATGTACACGTCGAACGACTACATCGTCTTCATCCCCGACATCGTGTACCGCGACGGCTACCCCGGCGAGGGCGGACTGAACGCCGTGAACCCGGGGATCTTCAAGCTCATCGAGGCGGGCTTCGTGGATCCGGAGCGGATCGCGCTCCAGGGACACTCCTGGGGAGGCTACCAGATCGCCTTCATGGTGACACGGTCCCAGAACCTGTACCGGGCCGCGGCCGCCGGCGCCCCGGTGGCGAACATGACCTCGGCCTACGGGGGAATCCGCCGAGAGACCGGGCTGGTCCGGCAGTTCCAGTACGAGCGCACCCAGTCCCGGCTGGGCGGAAGCCTCTGGGACATGCCGATGCGCTACATCGAGAACTCGCCCCTCTTCTGGGTCGACAAGATCGAGACGCCGCTCCTGATCATGCACAACGACAGTGACGGCCACGTGCCCTGGGAGCAGGGGATCGAGCTCTTCGTGGCCATGCGGCGCCTCGGGAAGCCCGCCTGGATGGTCAACTACCGCGGCGAGCCCCACTGGCCCACGACCTTCGCGAACCGGGTCGACTGGAACGTCCGGATGAAGCAGTTCTTCGACCACTTCCTGAAGGATGCGCCGGCACCGGCGTGGATGGCCGAAGGGATCCCCGCGATCCGGCGAGGGGAGACGCTGGGGTACGAGCCCGTGCCCGGGGTCTCGGTGGTGGACGACCGTTACGAGGGACGTCGGTAGCTTCGTCGCGGTCCCGCCACCCGCGAGGGGCGCGCGGGGCCGCGTCCGTCGCCGGGCGTAGCCGGCCCGATCGACATGCGAGGCCCGGCGCAGGCCGTCCGCTCCCCGGGGGCGGATCCGGTCAGCGTCGGGCCTCCTGCATGCGGCGCACAACCGGGGGGACGATCCCGCGCGGGGAGGCCCGCACCACGAGCGTGAGCACCCGGTTCATGACCCCCGGCACGACGAGCCGTCGCCCCCGAAGCGCGCCACGAATCCCGGCGCGGGCCACCGACTCCGCCGTGTGGGCGCCCAGGCGTTCGAGCACCGTCGAGCCGTCCATGCCCGCCCGCTCGTGAAACTCCGAGCGGGTCACACCGGGGCAGAGGCAGGTCACGCTCACCCCCCGGTCGGAGAGTTCGGAGCGGATCGCCTCCGAGAACGACAGGACGTAGGCCTTCGTGGCGTAGTAGACCGCCATCAGCGGACCGGGCTGGAAGGCGGCGGTCGAGGCCACGTTCAGGATCCGCCCCCTTCCCCGCCCCGCCATGTGTGCGCCGAAGCGCCGCGAGAGCTCGGTGACCGCGGTCACATTGACCTGCACCATCGCCGTGGCATCGGCCACCTCCTGCTCGACGAGGGGGCCGAGTCGACCGAACCCGGCATTGTTCACGAGGAGGTCCACTGCGAGCCCGGCCCCCTCGGTGGCGGCATCCAGGCGCGCCGGAGCGGCAGGGTCGGCCAGGTCCTCCGCGATCACCTGGACCGCGATTCCATGGCGCGACCGGAGCTCGTCGGCGAGCGCCTCCAGGCGCTCGACACTGCGGGCGGTGATCACGAGCGCCCAGCCGCGCGCCGCCAGCTCGTGGGCCATGGCGAGGCCGATGCCCGCGGAGGCCCCGGTGACGAGGGCACGCGGGGGCAACGAGGTGGAGGATGCGTCGGGGTTCATGCGGTTCATCCGGTGGAGGGGGGTTCGGCCATCAGCTCGGCCGGGGTCAGGATGCGGCCGAGACCGGT
>JBJHBX010000240.1:0-5005 GCA_050485725.1 Gemmatimonadales bacterium
GGTCCCTCGTCCATCAGCTCGGCCACTCGGTCCATCATGGCGGCTTCGGCGGCCCCGGGCGCCTGCCGCGTCAGGCCGATCTGCCGCTCGATCTCTGCGTAGAGGGCCGGGCGCACGAAGGCCCGCATCGAGTCGCGCACCCCTTCCAGGTAGCGGTCGGTCTCGGCCTCGGGGTCGATCTCGAGGGCGGCCAGCATTCCGGCCCCCGGGCCCGCCCCCTCGACGATGGCGGTCTCGCGGTCGCCGATCCGGCGGTCCAGGATGTCGCCCAGCGAGTGCGCGGGGTCGGTGGACACGAGGAGCACCCGCTCCCCTCCCTCCTCCGCCAGCCGAAGGGCGAGAGCCGCCGCCGTGGTCGTCTTCCCGACGCCACCCTTTCCCCCGACGAAGAGGAGCGGGCGGCGCCCCAGGGGAAGCGCGCCGATGCCCCCGGCACCAGGAAGGGTCAAGCGTCGGTACCGCGGAGCGTGATCGCGATCCCCCGGGGGTAGGGCGTGGCAACCTCGCCCAGGAGGGTGGCGGTCCGGCTGCTGTCGAAGCGGTAGTCGTGATCGAACTGGTACATCATTTCCCGGTTCTCCCTGAGCACGGGCATGAAGAGCCCTGCCGCGGCCAGCATCCAGCCCGGCATCCGCTGGAGGGCGAAGGGTCGGCCGGCCGCCTCGCACGCGAGCTCGACGAACCTTCGGCCGGGGATGGGCTCCGGGGCGGTCAGCGCGTGCCAGGTGCGGCCCCAGGTGTCATCGCGGTTCGCGAGGAGGGCGGTGCTCCGTCCGGCGTCCGGGGTGAAGATCCAGCTGTGGACCCTGTCCGGATCGCCGATCCACTGGGGCGTCTTTCCCTGTCGGAGCCGCTCGAAGACGGCTGCGTGCATGAAGCTCAGGAGCGCTCCGGGTCCGTAGAAATCGGGAGCCCGGACGATCATCGCCTCCAGGTCTCCGGCGCGCACGGCATCGAGAAGCCGGGTGGCGATGCGCGCCCGAACCTCTCCCTTCCGGGAGCAGGGGTCGAAGGGGGTGTCCTCGGTCATCGTTCCCTCGACCCGGCCATAGGCGTAGACGTTGTCGAAAAAGACGAGACGTACCCGGTGCCGTGCGCACCCCCGGATCACGTTCTCCATGATGCGGGGCCACTCCTCCTCCCAGGCCCGGGCGTCGTAGCGGAGCCCGGCCACCAGGTAGGCGATCTCGCTCCCGGCCAGCGCCCGGGCCACCGCATCCCCGTCGAGAAGGTCGGCGGCGAAGGGCTCGTCGGTGGGGTTCACGAGGACGCCGGGCCGCGACGGGTCGCGGTTCACCTGGCGGATGCGACCGGTGAAGGAGGGAAGCGTCCGGGAGAGCTCCCGGGCAATCACGCCACCGGCGCCGAGGATCGTCTGCATCGAGGTACCCGGAGGGGGGAATCAGCAGCACCGGATATGGTCCAGCGGGGACCGGTCCATGCCCATGCGAAGATGCCATTCGTGGAACTCCTCGTAAAGCAGGGGGAGAAGCTCCAGCGTGTGGTACGAGGCGGGGTTCGGCACGCCCATCATCTCCGAGAAGACGAGAAGCATGAAGAGGTCGTCCTCCTCCCGTTTCGCCCGGGCCAGCGCCCCCCTGTGCGGGGCATCGTAGAACTCGCGGAGGAGCTCCAGGAACCGGGCCCGGCGACCGCTCACGATCTGGCCCCGCCTCCCCCCCCGGCGGCACGCCCCGCATCCCGCGCCGCGCGCGCATCCCTCAGCGAGCCCAGCGACTCGAGCACCACGAAGATCGTGGCCACGAGGATCACGAGGTCCAGGAAGACCAGGAAATACTGCTCCCGCTCCCAGAACTGCCGGAGCTGAACCAGGAGCGCCCAGGTCGCCATGATGATCAGGAAGAAGAAGGGGACCAGGGTGAAGCGGCTTCTACGGCCCAGCTTCATCAGGAAGACCGAGAGCACGAGCAGGGTGAGCCCCGCCAGGAGCTGGTTCGTCGTGCCGAAGAGGGGCCAGATCACGAGGCCGCCGGTGCCGGCGCCGCCCCCCGCGCCGAAGGCCAGCGCAAGGCAGGCGGCCACCGCGATCCCGGTGGACAGGTACCGGCCGGTGAGTCGTTCGATCCCGTAGATCGACCCCCACTCCTGGACGATGTACCGCTGGAGCCGCACGCCGGTGTCCATCGTCGTCGCGGCGAAGAGGACGGCCATGACCGCAAGGAGCGTCTCGCCGAAGTGCTGCGGCAGCCCGAGCCCGTTCGCGATGATCGAACCACCGCCCTGAACGAAGGCGCCGAGCCCGCCGGCGGTGAAGGACTGGTAGAAGCCCTCCCACTCGGCGAGCGTGGCGAAGCCCGCGGTGCAGGCGATGATGGCCGCCAGCGCCAGCGCTCCCTCGCCGGTGGCCCCGAGGAAACCGACGAAGCGAACGTCCTTCTCGTTGTCGAGCTGCTTCGAGGTGGTCCCCGACGACACGAGCCCGTGGAACCCGGAAATGGCCCCGCAGGCGATCGTCACGAAGAGGAGGGGGAAGAAGGGCGGGACGTCTGCCGGAAGGTTCGGGTTCAACGCCGGCGCCACCACGTTCGGCGCGGCGAGAATGACCGCGACGAAGAAGATGGCGAGCCCCACGAAGAGCTGGAGCCCGTTGATGTAGTCCCTGGGCTGAAGGAGAACCCAGACCGGCAGGAGCGATGCGACGGCCGCGTAGGCGAAGAGGAGGAGGACCCACTGCGCAGGCACGTCGAGCCCGGCAATGGGGCCCGGGAGCGCCACGGGGACCGCGTCGCCGACCCACATCGACGCGTAGAGGAGGATCAGCGCGATGATCGAGGGCCAGAGGAGCGGCACCCCCCGCCGGTACAGGAGCCAGCCGATGGCGAGCGCCACCGCGATGACGAACCAGGCGGGGATCACGCTCGACGGGAAGTCCACGAAGAGCCGGGCAATGATGATCGCGAAGACGGCGTTCACCATCAGGAGGAGCAGGAAGATCACGATCATGAAGAGCGACCTGGCCCGCCGACCCACCACCGACTCGGTCAGCGCCCCCATGGACTTCCCCTTGTTCCGGGCACTTGCCCAGAGCGCCCCCGCGTCGTGCACGCCGGCAAAGAACACCGTGCCGAAGACCACCCACAGGAAGGCCGGGAGCCAGCCCCAGATCACGGCGATGGCCGGCCCCACGATCGGCGCCGCACCCGCCACCGAGGTGAAATGGTGCCCCCAGAGCACCCACCGGTTCGTGGGCACGAAGTCGACCCCGTCCTCCTGCGCGTGGGCCGGCGTCACGAAGGCCGGGTCCAGCTGGAAGATCCGCTCCGAAATGAACTTCGAGTAGAAGAGATACCCGAGGGTGAAGCCGCCGAGCCCGAGGGCCACCAGGAAAAGGGCGCTCATCGGCGAAGGAACGGGCGGTTCAGGAGCGGCATGGGCGGGTCCCGTGGACGGCGTGGACGCGGAGCGCCAGGGAGGTGCGCGGAGCGGGAGACAGATACCGCGCACGGGGGGGGAGCGTCAAGGCGCAGGGATCTGGCGCACGGGGGCGTGGCCCCCTATCGTGCTCGGCGGTGTAGTGGACGAGGTGCGAAATCGTCCTCTTCCGGTCATGTCGGACCGGGCACCGAACCCGCGCGTCTCTCCCGCACGAGAGACGTCGCACGAACCGTCCTGCCATGCTCATGATGAACGTCGTTCGGCTCTGCGCCTGTGCCGCCGCCCTCTCGCTGGGGCTCGCCACCGCCCCCGGCATCTCCGCCCAGGCCCGGCCTGCCGCGGACACCGGGCCTGCCGTGTACACGAAGGCCCAGGCCGACGAGGGGAAGCGGCTCTACGACCTCGAGTGCACGATCTGCCATGCCCCCCGCGAGTTCTCGGGAGGGATCTTCCAGCGCCGCTGGCTGACCCCCCCGGTCTCGGGGATCTTCGTGCACATCCTGAACACCATGCCCCAGGACGCGCCCGGCAGCCTTTCGCGGGAGCAGGTGGCCGCCATCGTCGCCTACATCCTGGAAATGAACGGCCAGCCGGCCGGCTCGGACCCCCTGCCCACCGAGACCGAGAAGCTGACCCAGATTCGCGTCCGGGTGGACGCCAACCAGGAGCGCTGAACCCTCCATGAAGCCAGAGCTCGTCACCCCCGCCGCCAACCCCCGATCCATCTCCACCTTCCCGATCGCGCTGGCGCTGGCGGCGCTGGCGGTGCCGACCCTGGCGGAGGAGGCGCGGGCCCAGTCGGGCCCCGCCGAGGGGGGGTGGTACAACATCGGCGCCGACTTCCACCACACCCGGTATGCCCCCTTCGACCAGGTGAACGCGTCGAACTTCGAGAACCTCGAGGTGGCGTGGGTCTGGCGGGGTGACAACTTCGGCCCGAGCGTCGACAACATTCTCCGCGCGACCCCGATCTACGCCGAGGGCAAGCTCTTCACCGTGGCCGGGCAGCGCCGGACCGTGGCCGCCATCGACCCCGAAACCGGCGAGACGCTCTGGACCTGGCGGATGCGGCACACGAAGCGGTGGGAGGACTCGATGCGCCGGAACTACGGCCGCGGCGTGAGCTACGACGTGGTCGACGGCCGGGGCCGGGTCTACGTGGTCGACCCGGGCTTCTTCCTGATCGCCCTCGATGCGGAGACGGGCCGCCCCATCGAGGAGTTCGGGAACGACGGCATTGTCGACCTCCTCGAGGACCTGGGCTACCCCTTCGACGGCGACGAGGGAATTCCCCCCGAGGTGGGCTACATCACGAACTCCGCCCCCCCGATGGTCATCGACGGCGTCATCATCGTCGGCAACTCGGGCGAGCAGGGGTACTACCAGACCCGGCGGGAAGAGGTCGCCGGCCACATCCTGGCCTACGACACCCGCACCGGGGCGCATCTCTGGAAATTCCACGTGATTCCCCGCCCGGGCGAATACGGGCACGACACCTGGGAGGACGGCTCCTGGGAGTACTCGGGGAACGTGGGATCGTGGGCGCCGATGGCCGCCGACCCCGCGCTCGGCCTCGTCTACATCACGACGAAGGGGTCCACGAACGACT
>JBJHBX010000241.1:0-4994 GCA_050485725.1 Gemmatimonadales bacterium
GGGCTGGGCAGTCGGGCGGTCGCGCGACCCGTTGACCTCGCAGCCGCGCGGCCGCCGAGCCTTCCGGCCGCTCAACCGTGCGGCCGCCGAGCCACGCCGTTCTGCAGTCGCCGAGGCGCCGAGCCGCGCCGTTCTGCAGTCGCCGAGGCGCCGAGCCGCCCAGTCGCCGAGCCGCCGAGTCGCCGAGCCACGCCGTTCTGCAGTCGCCGAGCCGCCCGGTCGCCGAGTCGCCGAGTCGCCGAGTCGCCGAGTCGCCGAGCCGCCCGGTCGCCGAGTCGCCGAACCGCCCAGTCGCCGAGCCGCCCCAGCCGCCCAGTCGCCACGCGGTTCTGCCATCCGCGATGGGGGAGGGCGCGGTTGGCAGTTCGGTGACGTCATTTGCTCGGAATCTGCCAACCGGTGAGCGGGCAGAGCGCGGTTGGCAGTTCGGTGACGTCATTTGCTCGGAATCTGCCAACCGGCGTCCGAGTTGACGCGCTTGGCAGAATTCTCTTTGGAGCCCGCTGGTCGCGGGCCCGTTTCCGCTCCCCGCTCGTGGCGGACCCGGTTCCGCTGCCGCTGGTCGCCGGCGCGCAGGTGGAGCCAGGCCGGCCGTGGAGGCGGCCCCCATCCACTTGCGCGCCCGGGGGCACCCGCGGTATCGTACCGTCATGGTGTATTAGTCTACCGACACACTGATACGGAAGCCGTGGTAGCCTCGACGATGATCCGCATCGACCCCGACGACCCCCGCCCGCTCTACATCCAGATCGTGGACGAAGTGCGCAGGGGGATTCTCCGGGGCGAGCTCTCCCCCGATGCGCCGCTCCCCTCGGTGCGGGAGCTCGCGCGGGACCTTCGCGTGAACCCCAATACCGTGCAGCAGGCCTACCGGGAGCTCGAGCGCGAGGCCGACATCTACGTGCGCCGCGGGCAGGGCTCCTTCGTGTCGCCCGAGCCACGGGGCCGGGAGCTCCGCGAGCGGGTGGTCCGGGAGGTCGCGGAGCACTGCCTCCGCGAAGGGAGCCGCGCGGGGCTCACGGCGGGAGAGCTGGCGCGGGCGATCCTGGAAGCCGGGGGCTACGGCTCCGCATCCTCCTCGAACAGGCAGGACGAACCATGACCGAGCGCGTCGCGATCCACGCCCGGGGCCTCGAGAAGCGCTACGGCGCCGTCGAGGCGCTGGCGGGCATCGACCTGGACGTTCCGGAGGGGAGCGTCGTGCTCCTGGTGGGGCCGAACGGGGCCGGAAAGACCACCCTCCTCCGCCTCCTCCTCGACCTGGTGCCCCGAACCGGGGGCGAACTCCAGGTCCTGGGGCGCGACCCACGCGTGCAGGGCCCCGAAGTTCGCGCCTGCGTCGGCTTCCTGTCGGAGGCAGGAGGCTTCCCCTTCGACTGGATGAAGGTCCGCGACTACCTGGACTTCCAGTCGCGCTTTCGCCCGAGCTGGGATGCGGCCTACGCCCACCGCCTGTCGGAGCTCCTCGAACTCCGCATGGACCGCAGGTGGAAGGGACTCTCGAAGGGGGAGGCGCGGCGGGCCCAGGTGGTCGCCGCCCTCGCGCACCGGCCGCGGCTCCTCCTGCTCGACGAGGCCACCGACGGCCTCGACCCCTTCGTGCGGGAGCAGGTCCTGGGTCTCCTGGCCGAGCACCTGGCCGACACGGGCGCCACGACGCTCTACTGCACCCACGTGATCCACGAGGTGCAGCGGCTCCCCGACCGGCTCGTGGCTCTCCGGGGTGGCCGGATCCAGATCGACGAGCGCGTCGACGAGCTCCGCCGCACCCTCTTCCGCCTCCGGTTCCGGGTGGTCGACGAGGGCGCCGGAGCTCCTCCCGGCCCCCACTTCCGGATCCGCGAGGAATCGGCGAACGGCGGGGCACACCAGTGGATCCTGAGAGCCCCGCGCGACGAGATCCTGGCCTGGGCATCGGGTGCCGGGCTCGAGGTGCTCGAGCTGGCTCCGGTTTCGGTGGCCGATGCCGCCCTGGCCTACCTGGCCCCCGGCAAGCGCCCGGGAGCCGGGACCGCGTCGGCAGACCGTCCCTTCCGCACCGAAGATGAAGGAGCCCTCCGGTGAACGTGCTGACGACCGCTCCGAACGCCCCGCCCACGCCCGACGCCGGGGCGCTTCCCCACCCGGCGCCCGGCTTCGCCGGGCTCGTGTACCTCCACCTGGCAAGCCTGGTCCGGGAGTACCCGGTAGCATGGATCCTCTTCGGGGTCGTCATTCTCTGGCTCCCCGTGGCGTCGATCCTGGTCCCGAGCCCCGACCCGACACGCCTCGTGGAGGGTCACCCTGCCGGAGTGGAGCTCGCCTTCCTCCTCTCCCTGGGGGTGCTGAATGCCACCGCCTCGATGTTCGCGGTGCTCGTGGCGCTCTTCTGGCCCGACGCGGTCTGGCGAAAGCTCCCTCCCGGCGGCCGTGAGGCCATCGACGCCCTTCCCCCGGGCCGCCGCCTGCATCGCACCGCGCGCTGCGTGGCCGGTGCGGGCCTCCCGATGGCCATGTTCGCATCGATCGCCGCCACGGGTCTCGTGCTGCGGTACCGGGCGACCCGCGCCATTCCCGAGATGCCGGAGGTCGCCGCGCAGCTCCCCTCCCTCGAGCTCGTGTCCGGCCCGGTGGGGCTTCTCGCCGCGTACGCCCTCGGATCGATCCTCGCGCTTCGGTTCGGGCGGATTCTCTTTCCGCTCCTGGTCGGTGTGGCCGCGACCTGGGCCGTCGTCTTCACCTCGCACCTGCTGGGGTGGGCGACGATCAGGGACCTGGTACAGGAGTGGGTCGTGTTCGGAGCGTGGTCGCCGACCCAGGCCTTCTTCGCCCTCACGCCGGCCTCGGGGGCGCACCCCCTGGGGGTCGTGCTCTGGTTCGTCGGGCTCGCCGCGCTCATGGTGTACACGGCCGGCCGCTACGACCGGGGGTGACTCCGAGGCGCGGGGGGTCCACGCGACCGGCGCGGATCCGCCAGCACCCGGACCCGCGCCGCCTCACCCCACTCCGACCCCCTCGAGCGCCTCCTTCAGGAACCGCCCCGTGAGCGACCCCTCGCAGGCCGCCACGGCCTCCGGGGGGCCCGCCACCACCACCCGCCCTCCGCGCGGACCGGCGCCGGGGCCCATGTCCACGACCCAGTCGGCGGACTTGATCACGTCGAGGTTGTGCTCGATCACGAGTACCGTGTTCCCGGCCTCGACCAGCCGGTCCAGGACGGACAGGAGCTTCTTCACGTCGGCCCCGGCGAGTCCCGTGGTGGGCTCGTCGAGCAGGTAGAGCTTGCGACCCTTCCGCCCCGACGCCCCCGAGAGCTCCCGGGCGATCTTCAGCCGCTGCGCCTCGCCCCCCGACAGCGTCGTGGCCGCCTGGCCCAGGCGCAGGTAGCCGAGCCCGACCTGCTGCAGGTGCCAGAGGGTCTGCCCCAGCCGGTCCTCCTTCACGAAGAACCGGATCGCCTCGTCCACCGTCAGCTCGAGCACGTCGGCAATGGAGCGTCCCTTGACCCGCACGTCGAGGACCTCGGGCTTGAAGCGGCGGCCGCGGCAGACCTCGCAGGGAACGAAGATGTCGGCCATGAACACCATCTCGACCTCGACCTGCCCCGCGCCCTTGCATGCCTCGCAGCGGCCGCCCGCCACGTTGAAGGAGAAGT
Organism: Gemmatimonadales bacterium; assembly: GCA_050485725.1. Classification (GTDB taxonomy): domain Bacteria; phylum Gemmatimonadota; class Gemmatimonadetes; order Longimicrobiales; family Gaopeijiaceae; genus SKNW01. The sequence goes on from JBJHBX010000241.1 coordinate 3,635, forward strand.
GCCGGGCCTCGTAGCCCCGCTGACGCGCCAGCGGCTGCATCGCGAAGATGCGCCGCACCTCGTCCCATGCCCTGATGTAGGTGACCGGGTTCGAGCGCGGCGTCCGGCCGATGGGGCTCTGGTCCACGAGGATCGCCTGGTCCAGCCGATCGACGCCCTCGAGCGCAGTCCAGCGCCCCACCGCCTCGCCCAGGTGCTCCTTGGCCGACGTCTCGCCCCCCCCGAGCGCCTTCTCGAGGGCGCGGTAGAGGATGTCGTGCACCAGCGTCGACTTTCCCGACCCCGAGACCCCGGTCACCACCGTGAGCACCCCCAGCGGCACCTCGACGTCGATCGCATCCACGTTGTGGAGCGCGGCGCCCCGAAGCACCAGGCGCGTCCCGCCGGTGCCGCGTCGCCGCACCGGCACGTCGACCCCCTCGGCCCCCGACAGGTAGCGGCCGGTCACGGTGGGCGCCCCGACGAGTGCGCCGGGCGGCCCCTCGAAGACCAGCTCCCCCCCCTTCTCGCCCGAGGCCGGCCCCAGCTCGACCACGTGGTCCGCCGCAAGGATCGCCGCCGGGTCGTGCTCGACCACGAGCACGGTGTTCCCCCCGTCGCGGAGCCGGCGCAGCAGGCGGAGCAGCGCTTCGGTGTCGCGGGGGTGGAGCCCGATCGAGGGCTCGTCGAGAACGTAGACCGTGTCGACCAGCCGCGAACCCAGTGCGTTCGCGAGCGAGATGCGCTGCGCCTCGCCCCCCGACAGCGTCCGGGTGGCGCGGTGCAGGTTCAGGTAGCCCAGCCCCACGTCGACCAGGAACCCCACGCGGGCCCGGAGCTCCCGGAGGATCGTGCTCGCGATCCCGGCCTCGGCGCCCTCGAGCGCAAGGTCGTCGAGCCAGGGCTGCAGCGCCTCGAGGGGGACCCAGCTCAGGTCGGCAATCGACTGCCCCGCCACCTTCACGTTCAGCGCCTCCGGCCGCACTCGGGCCCCCTGGCAGGTGCGGCAGGGCATCGGGCTCTGGTACTGGCGCAGGAAAACCCTGATGTACTGCTTGTAGCGCTTTTTCTCGCGCGACCGGAGGAAGGGGATCAGCCCCCGGAACCCCTTGTCGGTGAGGCGCCCCTTCCCCGACCGGGCCCCGTGCAGCACCGCCGTCCTGAAGTCGGCCGGAAGCTCGCTCCAGGGAAGGTGCGGGGAGACGCCCATGCGCTCGGCGTACTCCAGGAGCTTCGCCCGCTCCTTCCGGTAGCGCGGTTTGGTCCAGGGGTCCACGGCGCCCTCGTCGAGGGAGCGGGCCGGGTTCGGCACGATCAGCTCCTCGTCGTACTCGAGCGTCGCGCCGAAGCCCGTGCAGGTGGGGCAGGAGCCGTAGGGCGA
>JBJHBX010000242.1:0-4985 GCA_050485725.1 Gemmatimonadales bacterium
TGAGGCACTCACGAGATCCGCTACCTGGCGACCGTCGCGATCCACGGCAGAGCGGGGTGCAAGAGAATTCCCGAGTGCCAGCGGCCTCCCCGTCGGGTCGGGAAGCACCCGCTCCCCCGCCTCCAGGGGTACCTCGAGGAGCTCCATGTGTCGGACGTAGTGGGTCTCGAGAGCTTCGTTCCTGATCTCGAGCCAGATGTGTCCGTCCGGGTCGGGAGCCACAGGGATCGCCGCCACGTCCCGGGACTCGAAGAGGGGCGCGATGCTGTAGGAGAACGCCTCCATGACCAGAGGCGCCTCGTCTGTCGATCCCCCGGGCTCCAGCGCGTACACGGTCGGGCAGGAACCGAAGACCGCAAACCCGAGGACTGCCGCCATGGTGAGCGCCCCCGCCACCACCCTGGCGGCGCCCAGTGCGGACGCGGAAGTGTCCACGACCCCTCGGAAGGCCTCCACGGCCACGACACTGTCGAGGGAGATCCCGTCGAAGGCACGCGACGAGTCGAAGCTGAGAGAATGGCGGCTTCCCGCGCCCTCAAGCCTCCCGGCGCGGACGGCGGCTCCTCCGGGAAGCACGGCCACCGACCCATCCACGAGGTATGCCCGGACCGGGACTTCTCCTTCCCAGTCCGGAGCGTCGTCCGCGATCACCACCTCCTCGACGCTCACCTCATGGTAGACCGGGATGCACCCCGGGACCGCAAGGGCGATCAGCACGACGATGGGTGAAGGAATGAGCGCGGCGGCGAACCACCGCCGGACGGCCGTCGCGGGTCCGGACGGGCGTGGGCGGGCTCGAGTCACTTCGGAAACCCGACCCGTTTCGCGAGCCCTCCGCGTGGAGCCCGGAGCGTCGGGGCACGGACCATCCTCATCGATCCCCGGTTCTCGTTTCCTCATGTTGCGACCAGAGGGTCCGCCACGAACGCCCGAAAGGAACGCGGCCGCGCGTACTCCACGGCGGGGTGAACGGCCTCGGCAGCCGACCCGGTCGTCGAGCCCGTTCCCCCCTGCGGCACCGGGGAGAAGATGTCGGAAAGCCGGTCCACCGCGGGTTGACCCACGTGCTCCAGGAGCTCGCGGAGCTGTGTATCGCTCAGTCCGGGTGGGTACCTCGAAACGGATGCAAGGAGGGCATGCTGCGAGGAACCCGGAATCCCCTGCCCCCGAACCCCCTCGAAGTCGTAGCGACCGATGGACTGCCAGTTCACCGAGGCCAGGCGGGGCTCGCCTGCCGGGCTCCAGCTCGGTCTGGAGACGAGCAGGCGCAGCCCCTCGGCTCCCACATCGATGAGCTCCCCCTCCACGCGCCAGCGGGCACTCCCCAGTTGGATCTCCACGTGGCCCACGGCTCCCCCCCGATCCACGAGGGGCGTGAGTTGCGTGACCCGCGGACCATGATGGGACACACACCCCTGGGTCAGCATGGGAAGAAGGAGCAGTGCCGCCGCGAGGCCGGTCCCGATGTGCCGGCGGGTGGGGCGGGCGGGTCCCGAGGTCACGTCCGACATGATCCTCATCTCCTCACCGGAATCCGGCTCGCGTGGAAGTCGCGCTCGTACGGGTCCATCACCTCCAACCACCGAGCCATGGCCTCGAGAATGGCGCTATCTTCCGGTTCGAACACCCCTCTTCCCCCGCCCGCTCGGAGCCAGGAGCCCCGGACCCATTCCACGTAGTAGCCCTGCATGGCCAGGAGAAAGCCGCTCCTGGGGGCGGCTCGGGACGCGACCCCTTCCGCCTCGCCGTCGACGGTCTCGCCGAGGACCTCGCCACCCACTCGGAAGGCCACCCGGTAGCGCTCCCCCGGGTAGGTCACGTGGTGGAGGGTATCCGACACGGAGAGCCGGCCGACGACCTCCGGGTCCCGGGAGCCGTCGGCGCGTTCCGCCACGGCCACGGGGTGGACGCGAACCGGGGGCAATCGGACTCCGGTGGCTATCTGGACCCGATCGATGAACCAGGCGTCGCTGGGGAAGGAGAGCCGCACGCGCACCCGGGGACCGTGGACCGGAAGCGGCACTGCTACCTCCTTCCACGCGATGGGGCCGACATCGCTCAGGTGCGCCACCTCCGCCCATCCCGCGGGCGTCCCGACCTGCACCCGCATGCCCATTCGATCACCGTACCAGCGACCCAGGGCCGCAGCGGTGCCGATCTGGTCGAGGTATCGCCCGAGCCAATCCAGCGCGGCGGCACCCGACGCCCCGAGCATCACGTCGTAGAAGAGCACGGTGTTCAGGAGCGTGTTCCGGAACACCAGTTCGAGTGCCGCCTCCGACACCCCCTCGGCCACCTCGAACTCAAGCTCCAGATGGTCATGGAAATCCTCGATCGCGGCGGCGGCGAGCCTCGATCGTGAAGATCGGAAGGGGCGCCCGTCCGCCTCGCGAACCAGGTTGGTCACGGTGCGGCCGTCCCGATCGACCGCCGAGAGGGCGCCGCGGGTTCCAGACAGGGCGAGCGGTCGCCCGGTCGGGTCGGGGAGCACCCGCTCACCCGCCTCCAGCGATACCTCGAGGAGCTCCATGTGCCGGACATAGTGGGTCTCCAATGCTTCGTTCCTGATCTCGAGCCGGAGGTAGCCGTCCGGGTCGGGAGCCACCGGGATCGCCGCCACGTCCCGCGACTCGAAGAGGGGCGCGATGCTGTAGGAGAACGCTTCCATGACCAGGGGCGCCTCGTCCGCAGCTCCTCCAGGCTCCAGCGCGTACACGGTGGGGCAGGAACCGAAGATGGCGACGAGGAGGAGAATGCTTCCGACGTAGGCCCCTGCGGCGCTGGCCGCCGCGCCGAGGATCGTGAGAGGGAGGTCCACCACCTTGTCGCGAAACGCTTCCACCGCGATCACGCTGTCGAGGGGGATCCCGGTGAAGCGTTCCGCCGACTCGAGGGTCAGCGCGTGGCGCTCCCCTTCGCCCTCGAGCCTGCCACTCCGGACCGAGGCGCCGGCGGGAAGGACCACCACCGAGCCGTCGACGAGGTAGGCCCGGACCGGAACCTCCACCTCCCACGCCTGAGCGTCACCGTCGACTTCGACCCGGTCCACTTCGAGCTCGTGGTAGACCCGGATGCAGCCCACCACGGCGAAGGCGACGAGCGCGGCGAGGGGGAGGAAGGTGCGCGCGCAGTTGACCAGCCGCCGGACCACATCCGAACGTGCAGCGAGGCGCGGGCGGGACGGATGCCCTGCGGGACGACGACCCATCGTGCGAGCCCTCCGCGTGGAGCGTGAAGCGCCGGGCGGCGGATCCTTCCGACCGGCCCCCGGTTTCCTTCACTCCACTCTGCATTCGCGGGATCCGCCACGCACGCTTCCCGATGACGTAGTCGCCTGCGCCGCATGACGTAGCAGCGCCCCGCGCGCTCCGAGGCTCGGCGGGTCGCGCACGCCGAGGGGGGGCGGATCGGAGCGCGTCCGCTCCCGCCGAGAAGAACGCTGCAACCCGCTGGGAGAACGGCGACGGTGGCACGCCCCGTCTCAACCAGTGAGACCGACAGCGCCATCGTGCCTTCGGCGGAAGGACGCCTGCGGCGCTTGTCTCCTGGGGTGAGACCACGCGTGCCAACGCGATCGAAGAGGGTCCCGTTGGCGCTCCCCGTCACACCGCGGGGCGGGCGAGAGGGGGCGAAGGCGGGCGAAGGTGGGCGGCGGCGGGCGAGAGGGGGCAAAGGCGGACCGCCGGCGCACCGATCGCTGGCCGGTCCCGATCCGACCCTACCCGCCCCCCACCCCCCGCGCCTCGAGCCAGGCCAGGAAGGCCGCCTCATCGATGACCTCCACACCCAGCTCCTCCGCCTTCGTCCGCTTCGACCCCGCCCCCGGCCCCGCCACCACCAGGTCCGTCTCCCCGCTCACCGACGAGGGGGACCGCGCCCCGGCCCCCTCCACGAGCTTCTTCGCCGCACCCCGCGACATCGTCTCGAGGGTCCCGGTGAAGACGATGGCGAGTCCCTCGAGAGGTCCCCCCGCCCCCACAGCCGCCTCCACCTCGAGCGCCTCCATCTTCGCGGCCAGGCGGTCGATGGCCGCGGCGTTGGCCTCGTCCTCGAAGAAGCCGGTGATGGCCTCCGACATGCGCGGCCCGATCCCGTGCACCGCCTCGAGCGCCTCCCGCGTCGCCCCCCGTACCGCGTCGAGGGTCCGGAAGTGGTTCGCAAGGTCCCGGGCCACCGCCACCCCCACCTCGGGAATCCCGAGGCCGAAGAGGAAGCGCCGGAGCTCGGTCCGCCGCCGCGCCTGGATCCCCGCCACCAGGTTCTCGGCCTTCTTCTCGGCGAAGAGGGGCAGCGGAAGAAGCGCCTCGACCCCCAGGTCGAAGAGCTCGGCCAGCTCCCCCACGAGCCCCCGGTCCACCAGGAGCGACGCGGTCTCGTCACCGAGCCCCTCGATGTCGAGCCCCTGCCGCGACGCGAAGTGCACGATCCGCCCCTTGAGCTGCGCCGAGCATCCGAAGCGGTTCGGGCAGTAGGTGAAGGGGCCTCGCTCCTCGACCGGGGTGTCGCAGTTCGGGCAGCGCTCCGGCATGCGGAAGGGCTCGGCCCGCGGGGGCGCCCGCCCCTCGGCATCGGGCTCGGGGTGCACCACCTCGACCACCTGCGGAATCACGTCGCCGGCCCGCTGGATCCTTACCCGGTCCCCCTCGCGCACGTCCTTCCGCTCGAGCTCCTCGCGGTTGTGGAGGGTGGCCCGCGACACGGTGACTCCGCCCACCTCCACGGGACGCAGGAGCGCCACCGGCGTCAGCACCCCGGTCCGCCCCACCTGCACCGCGATCCGGTCGATCCGCGTGACCTCCTTCCGCGGCTCGAACTTGAAGGCCATGGCCCAGCGCGGGTGATGCGAGGTGCTCCCGAGCTCCGCCCGGTCGTCGAGGTCGTCGAGCTTCACGACCACCCCGTCGATCTCGTAGTCCAGCGCGTCGCGGTCCCGGTCGAAGGCGGCGTGGTAGGCCAGGATCTCCTCCACGGTCCGCGCGGTCTCG
>JBJHBX010000243.1:0-4985 GCA_050485725.1 Gemmatimonadales bacterium
GACAGGTGCTCCCCGACGGGCTCCTCGCCCTTGCGGATTCGTCGGACTACCGGATCCGGATCCACGGGCCCGACGGGGGTGAACCGCTCCGGGTCATCGGGCGCGACATCACGCCCCGGCCGGTGGGCCCCGCCGAGGAAGAGGCCGAACGGGCCCGGCGACTGGCCGAGCTCGAGGCGGGGGGCGGGCCGCAGATGCAGATCCAGACCGCGGGACCGGGGGGTGGGGGCGCCACCGTGCCCCAGGAGCAGATCCGCGACATGCTGAGACAGCAGCTCGCCGCGCTCCAGTTCTGGCACGAGATCCCGGTCATCACCCGCCTCGCCGCCGACGCCGACGGCCGCCTCTGGGTCGAGCGGAGCGCCGGCATCGGCGAGGAAGGGCCCATCGATCTTCTCGACGCGGACGGAAGCCACCTCGGGACGATCGCGCCCGGTGGCCTCCGCACACCGATGGCCTTCGGGCCCGGGGGCCTGGCCGCCTGGGTCGAGCTCGACGAACTCGAGGTCGCATCGGTCCGGGTCGGACGGATCCGGATGGAGTGACGGGGCGGGCCGTGGCCGGGAGGCGGATCGAGGTTCACCTGGCCTGGAACACGGCCCAGGTGGAGGGGGCGGTACTCGAGGCCTGGTCCCGGGACCGCCCCCTCGCCGTGCTGAACCCGGCCGCGGGGCGGCTCCCCGCGGTCGCGGCCTGGCTTGGTGAGCTCGGGTTCCGCGGGGCCGAGGGCGCGGCGGGAGGCCGCGGCTCCCGGCTTGTCGCGGCCGCGGGCACGCCGATCCTCGAGGGCCTCGCCCCGGGCTTCCACGCGATCCTGATGACCTCGGGGACCACCGGTCGTCCGCGGATGGTGGCGCTCGACTGCGAAAGCGTGTGCTGGAACGTCAAGACACTGGCCCGGCACCTCGGGCTCCCGGCCGACGGCTCCCTCCATGTGGCCCTCCAGGCGCCCCTCTTCCACGCCTTCGGGCTCGTGCTCTGCCGGCTGATGGCGACGGAGCTCGGAGGTTCGGCGCACCGCTTCGAACGCTTCGATCCCGGAGCCCTCCTGGGCTGGCTCGCGAGGGGTGACGAGGCCGCCCACCACCTCCTGCCCTTCGTGCCGTCCATGGTCCGGGCGCTCCCCGACCCGGAGCGCATCCCCCCCGGAACGCGCGACGCCCTGGCCCGGGTCAGGGGCACGGCCATCGTCGGGGGGGACAGGGTCCGGGCGGCGGACCTCATCCGCCTGCGGGCGCTCCTTCCAGGGGTCCGGGCCACCATTGGTTACGGGCTCACCGAGGCCGGTCCGGCGCTGACCCACACCCTGGGCGAGATCCCCTCCTTCGACGGCGCGCTCGGGCACCCCCTTCCAGGGGTCGAGCTCGAGCCTGACTCCGCCGACACCGGTTGGCGGTTCCTCTCTCCCGGCCAGTGCGCCGCGCTCCGCGAGCCCGGCGACCCCGCCTGGACACCATCCCGGGGCCGCTTCCTTTCCACCGGCGATCTCCTCCAGGACCGCGGGACCGAGGGGCTTCGCTTCGTGGGCCGCCGGTCGTGGTGCTTCAAGCGCGGGGGCGAGACGGTGTCGCCGGTGCTTGTGGAGGAGGCGATCCGGGGGGCGCTGCGGGCCGGGGGTCTCCCCGAGGAGCCTTCGTTCGTCGTGGCGCCGGATCCGGACGGCGTCCCCGTGCTGGTCGTCGAGGGTCCCGCCTCGGCCGCCCTCGATGCGGAGCTCCTCCGGGCCGCGGCATCGGTCCCGACCCACTTCCGCCCCCTCCGCATCCACCGGGTCCCGGGGCTTCCGCGGAACGCCCTCGGCAAGATCGAGCGGGGGGCGATCGTCGTTTCCCGGGTCGGTCCCCGGGGTGCCGAGGCGTCACGCTGACCCTGGCTCGATCGTTCCATTCGCGGAACCACGATTCACCCCTTCCGACGGCCCCATGCGCATCTCCGGAAACCCCGCGCCCGCGATCCTCGTCGGGCTGCTGGCCCTCGCCGGCTGCGAAGAGGCGCTCCCCACCGCCTTCCTGAACGAGGCACCGCACGCGCCGATCCAGACCGACCGGGAGATCTACACGCTCGAGTGGGACGGGTCGACCTACCAGGCGACGGTTGAGTACACGTACACGAACCGCACCGGTCACGCCGTGTTCATCGTGAACTGCAGCGGGGCCTTCGCCCTGAGGCTCGAGCGGTGGACCGGGAGCCGCTGGGTGCACGCGTGGAGCCCGGTTCTTCCGGACTGCCTGAGCCCGCCCATCGAGATCGCGCCGGGCGAGCTACGCGCCTTCAGCCTGCACCTCGTGGGCGGGCGACCTTCGGGAAGCATCCACCCGCAGTTCGACCAGGCGACACCGTCGGGCTGGCACCGGATCGTCTGGATGTCGGCGCTCTCCTCCTTCCAGTCCTCTTATCCCTTCGGCCCCGAGATCGGCCCGGAGCATCGGTACTCGAACCCCTTCCGGCTCCGCGTGCGCTGAGTCGGGGCCGACCCCGCTCGCCCCAGGGCGCCGGCCGCGCTAGCCTTCGGGGATGAGCACCTCCGCATCTCCCGGAACCGATCCCGACGAGGGCGGCTCCCCCTTTCGGGTTACCCTGGTGGTGCTCGCCGGCCTTCTCGGCGGCGCGGCGCTCCAGTGGCTTCCCGATGAGCCGTCGCCCTGGCGGTGGATCCCCTTCGGCGTGGCGTACCTGGTCGGCGGCGTCCCGATTGCCCGCGATGCATGGCAGGAGCTCCGGAAGGCCAGGCTGTCCATCGACTTCCTGATGGGGGCGGCGGCGCTGGGGGCCGCAGCGGTGGGGGAGCCCTTCGAAGGTGCGGTCCTCCTCTTCCTCTTCTCGCTCTCGAACGCCCTCGAGGCCCGGGCGCTTGGAAAGACGCGGCACGCCGTCGAGGCGCTCGTGGAGCTCCGCCCCGCCGAGGCGCGCCTGCTGACCCCGGAGGTCGACGGCGCCGGCGGCCCGTTGGAATCGCTCGTGCCGGTGGAGTCCCTCGAGCCGGGGCAGCGGGTCCGGGTGCGTCCGGGCGAGCGCATCCCCACCGACGGACGCGTGCTCGACGGCTCGGGCGAGGTCGACCAGTCGGCCATTACCGGCGAGTCGGTGCCGGTGCGCAAGGGCGAGGGCGACCTCGTCTTCGCCGCCACGATCCTGTCCGGGGGCGCCCTGACCCTCGAGGTCACGCACCGCTCCAGCGAGACGCTGCTCGCCCGGATCATTCGCCTGGTCGAGGAGGCCCGCGAGAACCGCGCGCCGGCCCAGCACTTCATCGATCGCTTCGCGCATCCCTACACGATCGCGGTGGTGGCGGGGACGCTCCTCTACTGGCTCGTGCCCCCCCTGCTCCTCGACTGGAGCTGGTCCGACGCCTTCTACCGGGCCATGACGCTGCTGGTCGTGGCGAGCCCCTGCGCGCTGATCATTTCGACGCCGGCGGCGATCCTCTCCGGGATCGCGAACGGTGCCCGGCACGGCATCCTCTTCAAGGGCGGCGCCATTCTCGATCGGGCCGGTCTGATCGACACGCTGGCCTTCGACAAGACGGGCACGCTCACCGAGGGGCGCCCCCGGCTCCTGGACCGGATCGCGCTGGAAACCGGGGGAGATGCGGACCTGGCGGGCGCACTCGGAACGGCCGACCCCGAGGCGGCGCTCCTCCGCATTGCCGCATCGCTCGAGCGGGACTCGGAGCATCACCTGGCCAAGGCCGTTCTCGCCGCCGCCTCGGAAGCGGGGATCGTGCCGCCCCCCGCCGAGGACTTCCGGGCGCTGCCGGGAGAGGGCGTCACCGGGCGCGTCGAGGGGATCGAGGCCTGGGTCGGGAACGAGATCCTGGCCGAGCGACTGGGGCACCGGGTACCGCCCCTGGTCCGGGGGTGGATCGCCGAGAGCACCTCGCGGGGGCGATCGGTGGTGTACGTCGGAACCGACCGGGGAATCGTCGGGGCCATGGCCTTCGGGGACCGGCTCAAGCCCGACGCCGCCGCGGCGATCCGTCACCTCAAGTACGAGGGGGTGGGGTGGATCACGATCCTGTCGGGGGACCACCCCGATGCGGTGCGGGCCGTGGCCGCGGAGCTCGGTGCCGACGAGGTCAGGGCGGGGCTCCTTCCCCACGAGAAGGTCGAGGCCGTCGAGGCCCTCGAGGCCCGGTCGCGGGGCGTGGCCATGGTGGGAGACGGCGTGAACGATGCGCCGGCCATGGCCGCGGCGTCGCTCGGGATCGCGATGGGGGCGGCCGGGACCGACGTCGCCATCGAGACCGCCGATGTCGTGCTGATGGGGCACGAGGTCGCGAAGGTCGACTACGTGCTGCACCTGGGGAAGCGCGCGCGCCGGGTGGTGCGCCAGAACGTCTGGTTCTCGGTGGGCTGGATGCTGATCCTCGTGGTGATCGCCGCAACGGTGGGCATGCCGCTGACGCTGGCGGTGATCGCCCACGAGGGGAGCACGCTCCTCGTGGCGCTGAACGGTCTCAGGCTTCTGGGGGGCGGGCCGCATCCGCCCGAGGTTCCGCGATGATGCGAAGGTTCTCCTCCATGAGCGTTCGGGCGGGTTCGAGCCTTCGTTCGTCGTCGAGCCGCGGCAGGTGCCAGCGTCCGTCGTAGTGGGCGCGGCCCTTCGGATCGCGGAAGATGAGTCGCTCGCCGGGGAGCACCTCCATGCGCCACCCACCCTCGTGGAGGAGGCGGTGGTGATGCCGGCAGAGGAGCACGCAGTTCTCAAGCGAGGTGGCGCCCCCGTCGGCCCAGTGCCGCACGTGATGCGCCTCGGTGTAGCGGAGCCCGCACCCGGGGAAGCGGCATCCCCGGTCCCGGGTCTCGAGGGCGCGGCGGAGGGCGGGGTTCACGACGCGGCGGCGCTCGCCCAGTTCGGCCAGACGCCCCTCGGGATCGAGGAAGAGGGGGACCACCGCGGCATCGCAGCTGATCCGCCTCGACGTTTCAGCTGAAACGCGCACCCCGTCGTCCAGGTGCGAGCACCCCGCGCCGCAGGTGGGGTCG
>JBJHBX010000244.1:0-4974 GCA_050485725.1 Gemmatimonadales bacterium
CGAATCGGGCCTCCCTCGGGTTCGACCAGTTCGGGGACCCGGTTCAGGGCGCCGAGGCCCGGATGGCCCGCGACACGGGGCGCCTGACGCTGGCAGGCCCCCTGGAGCTCGTCCAGGGTGGCCAGGGAATCGTGGGCAGGCTCCCGGTCTTCCTCGACGGCCAGGATGAGCCGCGACGCTTCTGGGGGCTGATCAGCGTGGTCGTCCGGGTTCCCGACCTCCTCGAGGAGTCGGGGCTGGACCTCCTGTGGGAGCTGGGAATCAACTACGAGCTCTGGCGCCTTCACCCCGGGACCGGTGAACGCCGGACCATCGCCGCCGCCGGCCTGCCCGGCCTCCGCGACCCGGTGGAGCACGGTGTCGAGCTTCCCAACGGGACCTGGTACCTCTCCGCGGCGCCGGCCGTCGGCTGGTCGAACCCCCTGGTCCTCGGACTGCAGCTCTCGATGGCGCTGGCCTTCGCCCTCCTCGTGGGCTGGCTCACCCACCTGCTCCTCGCGCTCCGGGCCCACCGGCGGCACCTCGAGGCCGAGGTGGAGTCGCGCACCGCCGAGATCCGGGACGCCCGGAACCAGCTCGCCGGCACCCTGGCGGCGATTCCGGATCCCCTCTTCGAGGTGGACCGGGAACTCGTCTACCTCGGCTTCCACAGCCCCCGTCGGGATCTGCTCGCGGCGCCACCCGACGCCTTCCTGGGCACACGGGTCACGGACCACGTTCCCGCACACGTCGCGGAGCAGGTCCGGGCCACCCTCGACGAGGTGGACCGCGACGGGTTCTCGGTGGGCCGACAGTACGAGCTCGAGGTAGCCGGCGGCCGTCGCTGGTTCGAGCTCTCCGCGGCCCGGAAGCCCGTTTCCGAGGGCGACGCACCGAGGTACATCGTGCTGGCCCGCGACGTCACGGCGAGACTCAAGGCGGACGAGGCCCGGCGCACCGCCGAGGCCCGGTTCCTCCAGGCCCAGAAGCTGGAGAGCATCGGCAGGCTGGCCGGAGGGGTCGCCCACGACTTCAACAACCTGCTCACCGTGATGCGCGGGGCCGCGGACCTGGCGGGCGAGCAGCTTCCTCCCGACCACCCGGCCCACGCCGAACTGGAGCAGGTGCGGGGTGCCGCCGGCCGAGGTGCGGCCCTGACGAGGCAGCTCCTGAGCTACAGCAGCCAGCAGGTCCTCCGCCCCGCACCCCTGGACTTGAACCGGGCCCTCGTCGAGCTCACGGGCATGCTCCGGCGCATGATCGGAGAGGACGTGCGCATCGAGCTGAGGCTCTCCGAGGCGCCGGCCTGGATCGAGGGGGATGCGAACCAGATCTCGCAGGTACTCCTGAACCTGGCCGCGAACGCACGCGACGCGATGCCGAGGGGAGGGGAGGTCCGGATCGAGACCTCGCTCGTCGCCGGGCCGGAGGGCGGCGACGCTGAGCCGGGCTCGAACGGAACGGGGCGCGAGGTGGTGATCAGGTTCACCGATACCGGGGTGGGGATGCCGGAAGAGGTGCGGAAACGCATCTTCGAGCCCTTCTTCACGACGAAGGAGCGGGGACGGGGAACGGGCCTCGGGCTCGCCACGGCCTACGGCATCATCCGACAGCTCGGGGGCCGGATCGAGTGCGCAAGTGCCCCGGGAGAGGGCACCACCTTCGAGATGCGCTTCCCCGCCCTCGCACCCGGATCCGCGGTCCCCGCGCCTGAGTCAACCGAGCCGGCGGCGGCGCGACCGACCGCCGCCGAACCGGCACCCGTACCCGGATCGCCGACAACGTCCGCCGGCACCGGCGGAGAGCGCCGGCCGTTCCGGGTTCTCGTGGTCGAGGACGAGCCGGGGATCCTCGCGCTGGCCCGGAAGGTCCTCGAGCGCGAGGGCCACGAGGTCGTCGCGATGGAGAACGGGGAGTCCGCCCTTGCATGGACAAGGGAAACGGCAACGCCACCCGATCTCCTGCTGACCGACCTCGTGATGCCCGGCGTGAGCGGCATCGAGCTCGCCGCGACGCTCCGGGGGAAACACCCCGAGCTGCCCGTCCTCTTCACTTCCGGCTTCGCCGACGACACCATTCCACGGAACGAGGGTTTTCCCCCCGAGGCGGTCTTTCTCGCCAAGCCCTACACCGTCCACGAACTGGCCGAGGCGGTGGCGCGAATGCTGGGCGGGATTCCCGAAGCAACCTCCGCGGCCAGCACACATCCAACTCCGGATCCACCATGACGATCGTGCGTCCCGCCGACCAGTTCCCCCTCGAAGCCATCGGCGCCGGTCGCGGCGCCGCCCGGCAGGTCCTTCTCGGGCCCGAGACGGGATCCGCCTTTCACACCCGGCGCTTCATCATGGAACCGGGCGGTGGAATGCCACGACACACGAACTCCGTCGAGCACCAGCAGTTCGTGCTTCGCGGGACGGCCCGAGTCGGCATCGGGGACGACGTCCACGACATGAGGCCGGGCATGGTCGTGCACATCCCCGCCGGCGTGCCTCACTGGTACCGGGTCGAGGGGGAAGAGCCCTTCGAGTTCCTCTGCATGGTCCCGGCGGAAGAAGACCGGGTCGAGCTCCTGGGCAACGACATCCCCACCGACTGAGGAAGGTAGAGACGATGGAGAAGAAAAGGCCCCCTCAGGCGGTGCCGGTGCCGGTGTCCCCCTCGAACTGGAGGGCGCCCGAGGGGCACTTCCGGATCTGCGCGGCGATCTCGTCAGCGCTCGCGGCCCCGGGTCGGACCCATGGCCGTGCCCTGGCGTCGAAGACGGCCGGGAGCCCTCGCACGCAGTTTCCCGAATGCGTGCAGAGGTTCGGATCGAAGGTCACGATGAACCCGTCGCCTTCGTACCGCTGGATGGGCTTCGACATGGGCCTGCCTCGGGTTGAACGGAAAGGAATGCGGTTCGCGTCGTCTCGGTTCCGGAGACCCCGCGGGGCCGGACGGGGGCATGCGCCGCCGCGCGTCGTCGAGGTGACCCCGACGTGCCTTCCCGGTTCCCTCCACGGTGCCGTTCGATGAGGGTCGACGTCAGGGATGCACCCGCGGCCGCACGGTTCGAGGCACGGCTCGAAGGCGAACCGGCCGGGTTCCTGGAGTACCGGGTCGAGGAGGGCAGGCTCCTCCTTCTGCATACCGAGGTGGATCCCGCCCACGGCGGCAAGGGCGTCGGAACGGAGCTCGCGCGCCACGCCCTCGGAGAGGCCCGGACGCGGAAGCTCCAGGTCGTACCCTGGTGCCCCTTCGTGCGAAGCTTCATCTCGCGGAACCCCGAGTGGGTCGACCTCGTGCCCTGGGTCGACCGGGAACGCTTCGGCCTATGACGGAGCCCCGGTCCGGGAAGGAAGCTCGATCCGCCGGACCCCGGGAAGGCCCAGGACCCATGCCGCGCCGAGGGCACCCGCGGGGGTGAGCGCACCCCGCAGCCCGCCCTCCGACCCGCCCTTCGACGCGCCGTCGGACCGGCCCAGCACGGCCTCGATGGCACGCACGCCGGCGAGTGCCGTGAATCGGTATCCCTCCGGGCACTCGAGCACCGCCTCGCGGGACGCCCCGGCGGCGTTCTCGACACGCCCCCAGGCGCGCGTGCGCCCGGTCCGCATGGCCGCTGCATCCGGACCCGCCGTCCTCGCGGCGATCCTGGAACGGGCCCATCGGCGTACCGCCGGGACCGCGAGCACCATGCGCAGCAGGGGAAGCGCCCATGGGAGCATTCGCACCTGGGCACCGGGGGTCGCCAGGTAGCAGGTGATGTCGGGGATGCCCGTCGTTCGCCACGCCGTCGACAGATCGCCCCAGGTATAGGGCGCCACCGGTCGGCATCCCCCCACGCGCGCCGCGCCCGGCTCCGACTGCGCCTCGGGCCCGAAGTCCACTTCGCGCCGGAAGGATCGACGCCCGGGCCACGCGGGCTCGAGCCGTCCGGCCCGCCTGACCAGGAGTCCAGCCGGAATCCCCTCGATGACCGTCTGCGCGGTCCCTGCGCTCGGACCACCCGGCGACTGCAGGGCGAGCTCGAGGCGGGTGGCGTCGGGAAGTGCCTCCGAGAGGATCGCCGCCAGCGCATCGGTCGGGACCACGTCCATGCCGACGCCGGGCATCAGCACCACGCCACCTTCCCGGGCACGGCCATCGAGGGCGAAGGCGGCCTCGAAAACCGGCACCTCGCCGGTGATGTCGAGGTAGTGGGCTCCTTCGTCCAGGCACGCCTCCATCATCGGCAGGCCCGTTTCGACGAAGGGTCCGGCGGCATGGAGCACGGCGCGCATCCCCCGGATTCCGCGGCGGAGCGCGCCGGGGTCATCGAGGGGGAAGTCGCGGCATTCGCATGCGCCTGCGGGAAGCCCCTCGGCCCCGAGCGCCTCGACGAAGGCTTCGAGCCCGGCCCGGGACCGTCCTGCGAGCACCGGCGCATGCCCACGACCGAGTGCCTCGCGGACCAGGAGCCGGCCGGTGAAGCCGTAGGCTCCGTAGATGAGCCAGGGCCCCTGGATCGCCTTCCCGGGCGCGTTCACCGCGTCTGCGTCCATGGCATCAGCGGTTCGCGGGCGCCGCCGCCCCTCCGTCCCAGCGGGGCTCGGCGACGCCGTACGCCTGCGATGCCCGTCCGCCGGTGGCAGGCTCCCATCCGACGGCATGAACCCGCCCGAACCAGCCCGACGGCGAAGCCTCGAGCTCGAACCCCCAGTGCTCGAGGGCCCGGAGCTCCGCCTCGGACCATCGCCCCACCGGACCCCCCTCGACGCGGAGGCCGAGCGGCCCGTCGGGATGCACGCGGGGGGCCGCCAGCGCCGCATCCAGCGACATGCCGTGGTCGATCATCCGGCTCACCACCTGGGTCACCGCCGAGATGATCCGCGCATCGCCCGCCCCGCCGAGCCCCACCATCAGCGACCCGTCGGGACGGAGCACGACGGTAGGGGCGATCGTGGAGGCCGGCCGGGATCCCGGCGTGTTGCCGAGCCGGGTCGCGTAGAGAAAGCCGAGCCCGGGCGCCAC
>JBJHBX010000245.1:0-4968 GCA_050485725.1 Gemmatimonadales bacterium
CACCGTTCCGATCACGGCCTCGCACCTGTTCGGGACAGGGTCGAGCAGGTTCGAACTCGGGGGCGGACTCCTGGCCGGAAGGCGAACGGAGGAAGGAGGATTCTGGGGGGAGCCCAGAACATCGGGCCGGTTCGCATCCCTGACCGGGATCGTCGGGTACCGACGTCAACCCGAAGGGCGAGGGTTCATGTACCGAATCTCCTTCACTCCCTTCCTGGGAATCTCGGGTGGGGAGCACGCCTACCCGGTCTCGGGATTCTTTCCGTCGGCGGGCCTGAGCGTCGGGTACGCCTTCTGACACCGGAATCCGACGGGGTCAGTGAAAGACGGACTCCCACCCCAGGGTGAAGGTCACGGCCCGGTTCCGCACCTCGGGATCCGAGGCGTCGCCGGCCAGGCGGGCGAGTCCCTCGATCATGCGCACGTTCAGGCTGAGACCACCGAGTTCCCCGGCGTCGAAGAGCAGTCCGCCGCCCAGCACGAGACCCCGGTCCGCCGAGCGAATCGCGCCGTCGAGGCTGCCACCCCCCGGCAGGGTGCAGTCGTCGGAGAGCGCCGCGGATCCGTCTCCGGCCGCGCGGATCGAGCAGTTGATGCGCCATGCGAAGGCGGGCCCGCCGGCGCCGTATACGCCGACCCGGTCCCCGCCGAAGGGAAGGCCGAAGCCAACCCGGGCCAGGAGGGGAACCTCCACGTAGTCGAGCCCGAACTCGGGGATCGCCCCGGGCGACGCCCCCGAAAGGCTCACGAGATCGGCGCCCTTCTGGACATAGTGGAGTTCGGGGCGCACTTCGACGGGCCCGAGGGAGAAGAGGGTCCATGCCCCTCCGCCGGTGAGGCCCTGGCGGGTGTCGGCCCGCTCGACCCCCGCGCCGATGAGGTCGCCAAGGCTGAGCCCCCCGTCGAGCCCGAACTGGGCCTGCGCCGGCGCGGCAGTCGCCGCGGCAAGCAGGATCGCCGCCGCGAGCGCACCGGTGCGTGGGAAGAGCTGGGCGGTCCGGGGGCCCGGGACCCCGCTCAACGCCGATTCCTTGTTCATGGAAGGGGCTCCTGGTTGGAGGATCGATCGGGACGGAGCCCGTGCTTCGGGCACGAAACCCCGCCGTTGGCCAGGCCGATGCCTGCATCGTAGCTTCGGACCTGGAATACGGTCATCAACTCGTTCCCGGAGGCGTCATGTCCCCCGCCTGCAGCGCTTTGCCGCACGTTCTTCCTGCCGTCCGACGCCTGCTCGGTAGGGCCTTCTTCCTGGCCGCGATGGGGACGGCGGTCGCCGCCCCCCTTCCACTTGAAGCGCAGCCCCGGGGCTTCACCGCCACCGATTCCTACCGGATCGTATCGGTGGGCAGCGTCGAGATGTCCCCGACGGGGCAGTTCGTGGCCTTCACCGTGACCGAGGTGCGGGAAGACGACAACGGACGCCGGACCTCGATCTGGCTCCAGGAGCTCGACGGGGGTGCGCCGGTGGGTGCCCCCTTCCGGTTCACCGATCCGACCCGCGATGCGAGTTCGCCGACCTGGTCCCCCGACGGGTCGCTCCTGGCGTTCACGTCGCGACGCGACGACGGTGATGAAGGCGCCACCTGGTTCCTCCGGGTCGGTGGCGCAGGGGGTGAGGCCTTCCGGATCGACGGGGTACGTGCACATCCCCTCTGGTCGCCCGATGGACGCTCCATTGCCATGGTCACCGGACCCGCCGACCACGAGCCGGCCTCCCGGGAGGCCCGACGGATCGCCCCCGACGCCATCACCTCGGGTCTCGACCCCCGTCGCTTCGACGGCCATGTCGTCACCCAGCGCCGGTACAAGTCCGACGGCACATTCCAGTGGCTCCCCCACCCCGACCACACGCCGAGGAACCAGCTCCACCTGGTGCCGGCCGCGGGCGGCGAGTCGCGCCCCCTTACCGACCTCCCCCTGGCGGTGCGCCAGGCGAGCTGGGCGCCCGACGGCAGCTGGCTCGTCTTCACGGTCGACGACGCCGAGCCGGAGGAGGGAAGTCTCGACCCCTCGACGTCGATCCACGCGGTGGGGCTCGACGGCGCGCCCCCCCGACGCATCGTGCGGATGGAAGGGGGCCAGTCGGCGCCGTCGGTCTCGCCCGACGGCTCGAGGGTCGCCTTCCTCCACACCCCGACCTGGGACGCCGAGACCGAGATCGCCGTGGTCGACGTGGGTGCCGACGGCACTGCCCGTGGAGAGCCGCGGATCCTGACGGCGGACTGGCACCGGACGGCGGGCGCCCCGAGCTGGACTCCCGACGGTGGCGCGATCCGCTGGACCAGCCTCTCCGACGCGAACACCCACGTGTTCGAGGTGGATGCCGCGGGTGGGCCGGTCCGACAGGTCACCTCGGGCGACCGCACGCTGGGCTCGGTTTCGACGAGCTCCGACGGCCGGTTCATGGCCTACACCTCGGAAGACCCCGCGACCCCGGCGGAGGTGTTCGTGGCCGATGCCGAAGGGGGGAACGAGCGCCGGCTCACCGGGCTGAACGACGCATGGCGGAGCGAAGTCGCCCTCGAAGCCGCGGAGCGCATCACCTGGCATGTGGCCGACGGCACCGAGATCGAGGGGTGGGTGATCCCCCCCGTGGGCCATCGGCCGGGGGCCGCAGGGTCGGGCACCCGGCACCCCCTCGTGCTGAACATCCACGGGGGCCCGCACTCGGCCTACCGGAACGCCTTCTCGCCGATGTTCCACGTGCTCTCGGGTTCCGGCTTCTACGTCTTCTACGTGAATCCGCGGGGCTCGACCGGCTACGGGAATGACTTCAAGCACGCGATTCACGGGGGGTGGGGGCTCATCGACGAGGAGGACTTCGTGACCGGGATCGAGGCGGTGCTCGCCGCCTATCCCGACGTGGATCCGGATCGTCTGGGCGTGACCGGTGGCAGCTATGGCGGTTACATGACGAACTGGCTCACCGCGCGAACCGGTCTCTTTGCCGCCGCCGTGACCCGCGCCTCGATCTCGAACTGGGAGAGCCTCGCCAAGACCACCGACTCGACCCTGCCGCACCGCCCCTTCGACGGAGCCTCGTTCGAGCAGCGCGATGCGTACCGCGCCATGTCCCCGATCTCGTACGTTGAAAACGTCCGGACCCCGACACTGGTGGTGCACGGGGAGCACGATTTCCGGACCCCCCTGGGCGAGGGCGAGCAGTGGTACCAGGCGCTCACCAAGCTCGGTGTGCCGACGGAGTTCGTCCTCTATCCCCGCAGTGCCCACGGCATCCGCGAGCCCTGGCTCGCCGCCGACAACATGGAGCGCACGCGCCAGTGGTTCATGCACTGGATCGGTGGGGACCCTGCGGTGGTCGATGCCGCAGGGGGCGACGGCGACCGATCGGGAGACCGCTGACCGGCGCCTCGAAGCTTTCCGGCCCTCACGTTCCCGCTACCTGAACCGGTACCACTCCAGGTAGGCCACCCCCAGGTCAGGATCGTTCCGGAGCAGGAGGACGCCCTCCTCGTCGGCCCAGAGTGGGTGGCTCATGGCGGGGAGGGTCAGGATCCCGCGGGCCTCGGCAGGTTCGGGTATCAGCCACCGCTCGATGGCCGTCCTTCCCCCGGACGGAAGGATGCGCCTGGGCAGGGGGGTAAGGCCGATCCAGAGATGCCCGTCCCGGTCGGTGAAGAGCGCCTCCACCGGGGGCACCGACTCGGGGTACTCGCGGGTGGCCATGTCGGCCTCGAAGCGGCGACGGGTCTCCGGGTCCTGGATGGCGGCGAGTTCGACGGCGTGGAGCGAATCGACCAGGCTTCGGGTGAAGGGGCGCGCCGGCGCCTCAACCCGGACGATCCGATCCGGAGCGCCGCCCCCGGGCGCTCCCCCAGCTGCGAAGTGGCGCGCCTCGAGCACGAGACGATCTCCCGTCCAGGCACCCCGGTCCGAGCCGCGTACGAAACCCTCGCCCCACCACCACCGACCCTGGACCTCGATCGAGACGATCCCGTCATCGCCCGGTCCGGTACGGTTCACGTGAACGATCCTCTCCGTTCCCGACATGGTCCCGCCGGGTGCGCCGGCTTCCCCGCGGGGGTCGAGGGGCACGGCGCGCCAGGACTCGCGGACGCGGCCGCGGTTCTCGAGCGACTCCCACCCGGCGGCAGGGCCGAACACGAGCATCCCGCCGTGCATATCCACCGCCAGGTGCCGGATCCCCATGAGCCCGCCCGGCGCCTCGAGCGCGCGGTCCCGAACGAGCTCCCCTTCGGTGGTGAACCAGCTCAGCCGCAGGGAACCGGAATCCCAAGCCAGGAGGGTGTCACCCGGCAGGAGCGCGAGCCCGGCCAACTGCCGGAATTCCCCTGGGCCCTGCCCCGCCGCGCCCACGGTGCGCAGGTGCGTGCCCTGGGCATCGAACAGCCGAAGCTCACCCGGCGACTGCTCCGCCACCGCGAATCCACCCCCCGTCAGGCGCAACGCAGCCACGGGGCGCGTCCACTGGTACGCCGCCGGTCCCTCCACGACGCCGATCACCAGGTCGGGCTCGGCAGCGAGCTGCCGCGGAGACGGGTGGGCCAGGATCTCCGCCGGGTACGTGCGGATCTCGATCCCCGCCGAATCCCGCACCGCGGGCTCCACCGCACTCGGCGAGCCCGCCGCCGCATCCCCGTCGGAACCCCGCGATGCATCGCAGCCGACGAGCCCGGACAGCATGGTGAGGAGGACCATGGCCGGAGCTGCCGAGCGAACCGGCGACGTGATCAGCATCAGGAGTTTCATGGCTCCAACCTGACGGAGGTGCGTGGCCCGGGCAACGTGAGACTCCACGCCCGGAGAGGGTGCCGGAATTTTCTCTTGACATCCGGAAGTGCCGCGTGCAATAGTGTGCCCACGCTCCGGAGATGGATGGGCGGTCGAGGGGGGAAACCCCCGGAACCTGCCGCTTCGGAGACCGCGTCACCGGGCAGGACGCTGCGGAGGTGACACCGGGTCGGGATCAGGAGTCCGTCCCGGCGG
>JBJHBX010000246.1:0-4957 GCA_050485725.1 Gemmatimonadales bacterium
GGCCTGGACCCACACCGCGTCCCAGGGGAGCCGGCGCACCCTCCATGCCCTCGAGCTGGATCCGGAGGACCCCCTGCGCTACCGGCATGGAGACACCCTGCACCCCCTCGTCGCCCGCGAGGTCGAGGTCGAGGTGCGGGGGCGTGACGAGCCGGTTCGCAGAACACTGTGGTTCAGCCATCACGGGCCCGTGGTCGGCGCGGCCCCCCTCCAGTGGACCCGGGAGCAGGCCTTCGCGGTGCGCGATGCGGGAGAGGACAACCTGGGCATGTTCCTGCACATGCTGGCCACCGCGCAGGCTCGCTCGGTGGAGGAGCTCCGCGACGCGCACGCCCGGTACCAGGCCATCATGCACTTCCACACGGTGGCGTCGGACTCGGGCGGGCGGGCCTGGTACGTGCACTCCCCCGCCACCCCGAATCTTTCCCCCCGGGCACTCGAGGTGTGGCGGGAGCGAACCGAGCGGGACCCCCTGGCAGGGCAGATGGCCCGGCAGGGTGCCATGCTCCTGGACGGCAGCGACCCCCTCTTCGACTGGGTGGATGCGCCCGAGGCCGCACGGTCGGGAATCGTGCCTGTCCGGGAGCTCCCCCAGATCCTCCGCACCGACTACGTTTTCAATGCAAACGACTCGTACTGGGTTCCCCATGGCGAGGCTCGGATCGAGGGAGATCACTCTCCCCTTCATGGGAGCGTTCGAGCCCCCCTCTCCCTTCGGAGTCGGACGAGCGTGCTCCACCTGGAGAACCGGGTCCCGGGCCTTCCGGTGGGGGACGACGGCCGCTTCACGCTGGAGGCCCTCCAGGCCGCCATTCGTTCCGAACGGAGCCTCGCCGCCGACCTCCTTCTTCCCGAGCTCGTGGAGCGGTGCCGGGCGGCACCCCCGGTGCAACTCGATTCGGGGGATCCGGTGGCGCTCCGTGCCGCCTGCGAAGTCCTCGAGGGGTGGGACCGGCGTTTCACGCCGGAGAGCCGGGGGGCCGTCCTCTTCCGGGAGTGGGTGAGCCGCTATGAGGTCGGCGACACGGAGCGCGCGGGCGCCCTCTTCGCCCACGACTTCGACCCTGACGACCCGGTCCACACCCCAAGGGGACTCGCACCCGGGGATCGGGCGGTGGAGGAGCTGGCCCGTGCCGTTCGCATCCTGGAAGACCAGGGGATCGCCCTGGACACCCCCTTGGGGGCCCTCCAGTTCGCCGGCCCCCGGAGTCCTCCCCGGATCCCCGTGCCCGGCGGGAATGGGTCCCTGGAGGGGGTCCTCTCCCGCACCCAGTTCTCCCCCCGGGGGACCACCCTCGAGCCCCTTGACCTTCCCGCCCCCGTTCCCGGAAGCCGCTTCCTGACCGAGGCCGGCTACCCGGTCTTCGACGGCACGAGCTTTCTCATGGTGCTCGAGTTCACCGACCGGGGCCCTCGCGCCGAGGCGGTCCTCACCTACGGCCAATCCGGAAACCCGGACTCCCCGCACTTCCGGGACCAGACCGAGCTCTACGCCCGGGATGCGTGGCGGCCGGTGTTCTTCCGGGCGGAAGAGGTGCGGGCAAACGCGGTACGGACGTACCAGGTGGACGGATGATGGGGCGGGGTGTCCTGCTCCTCCTCGCGGGGGGTACGATCGCATTTGCCGCGAGCGACACGGCGGTCTCATCCACGAATGCCCGGTCGCTTGAAGTGCAGGGGTCGCACCCGGGCGGGGCCGCATCCGCCACCTACCACGCCACCATCCGCCGCACCCCCTGGGGCGTGGCCCACATCGAGGCCGCCGACCTGGGCAGTCTCGGCTTTGGCGAGGGCTACGCCCAGGCGGAGGACCACCTCTGCACCATCGCGGACCAGGTGGTGCGCGCCCGGGGCGAGCGGGCAAAGTACTTCGGCCGAGGTGAGAACAATGCCCACCTGAACAGCGACATCGCCGTTCGGGCGGTCCGGATCCACGAGGGCGCCGCGGAACTCCTGGCCGCCGAGCCGCCGGAGATCCAGGAATGGGTGGCAGGGTTCGCCGCCGGGTACAACCAGTACCTGGCGGAAGTCGGTGCAGATGCGGTTCCAGGATGGTGTCAGGGGGAGCCGTGGGTGCAGCCCATCGGCGATGCGGACATTCCGGCGATCCAGCGTCTGAACTTCGGCGTCCTGAGTGCGCCGGCGTTGCTTGCGGGCGTGACCCCGCCCACGGAGGCGGCGAGGTCCGGTGCGGCTTCCGCATCGGATCCGGCGGACGCTGCGGCGAGGATTGCCTTCGGACGGTCGCTCTCGCCGCCGGGCGCCAGCAACGGCTGGGCCCTGGGGCGCGAGATGACGGAGAGCGGGCGGGGCATGCTGCTGGCCCAACCCCACTACGCGTGGATCGGATCGAACCGGTTCTGGGAGAAGCACCTCCGCATCCCGGGCGAGCTGGACGTGTACGGCATGCACCTGATCGGCCATCCCGGCGTCATCATCGGGTTCAACGAGCACGTGGCCTGGACCCACACCGTCCCAGCGGGCACTCAGTTCACCTTGTACGCCGTCGATCTCGTCCCCGGCCAACCCACCCGGTACCGCTACGGAGACGAGGAGCGGGACATGGTGTCGCGGGAAGTCGTGATCGAAGTGCGCGGCGAGCCGGGGCCCGTGCGTCGGACGCTCTGGTCCACGCGCCACGGGCCGCTGGTGGCCAACGGCCCCCTCCAGCGGACGGCAGGGCGCGCGTATGCCCTGCGCGATGCCAACGCCGACAATGGGGCATTGCTCCGGCACGTCCTGGCCACGGGACGCGCTGGCTCGATGCAGGCGTTTCAGGACGCTCACGAGGAGCACCAGGGCCTCCCGTGGCTGAACACCATCGCCGCAAGCGCCGACGGCGTGGCCTGGTACGCCGACGGTTCGGTCAGGCCCCACGTCGGCCCCGGGGCCCTCGCCGAGTGGCGCGAGCGTCGCGAGTCGGACCCGGTTACGGCACAGCTCTGGGAGGGCGGTGTGGTGCTGCTGAACGGCAGCGACCCGGCCGCCGACTGGGTGGACGACCCCGACGCGCGCCGCCCCGGCATCGTCCCGTTCCGGGAGGCGCCCCAGCTCGAACGCACCGACTACGTCTTCAACGCCAACGACAGCTTCTGGCTCGCCCACGCCGACACGCTCCTGGAGGCCGGGATCTCACCCCTCTACGGCAGGACGAGATCGGCGCTCGCACCCCGGAGCCGGAGCAATGTGCTGCATCTGACCAACGCCACGCCCGATCGGCCCGCAGGCGAGGACGGGCGGTTCAACCTGCGCCAGGTGCAGGAGGCCGCGCTGGGCAACTGGAGCCTCACGGGAGGCATGCTGGTTCCGGACCTTGTGACCCGGTGTCGCGCGACGCCGTCGGTGGCGCTGGACGGCGAGACCGTGGACCTCTCGGAGGCTTGCGACGTCCTCGCCGGGTGGGACCACCGCTTCGATCTGGACAGCCGCGGCGCCGTCCTCTTCCGCGAATGGATCGGACATTACGGGCCTGCGGAATTCCTGCGGGCGGGGACCTTGTTCGCCGTGGACTTCGACCCGGGCGACCCGATCCGGACGCCGCACACGCTGGCGCCGGGACCGCTCGCCCTCGAAAACCTGGCGCGGGCCGTGGTGCTCATGGAGGCCCGCAGCATCCCCCTCGACGTCCCGCTTGGCGAACTCCAGTACGCGCCCTCCAAGCTGCCCGCGCGGATGCCGGTCCACGGCGGTCAGAACCACTGGGAGGGGCCGCTCAACGCGGTCGGTTTCAGCACCGGGCCGACCACCCTCGAGCCCACCGAGCTGGCCCCATCCGTCGAGGGCAGCCGTTTCCTGACGGAGGCCGGCTACCCGGTGCTCCACGCGACCAGCTTCCTCATGGCCCTCGAATTCACCGACGACGGCCCGCGCGCCGAGGCGATCCTGACCTATGGCCAGTCCGGTGACCCGGAGTCGGAGCACTTCACCGACCAGACCGAGATGTTCTCGCGCAAGGAGTGGCGGCCGGTCCTCTTCCGCCCCGAGGAAGTGGCGGCGGGCGCGCGGCGGACGTACACGGTGGGCGGGGCCCCCACGCCCGAGCTTCCGGCGCTCGCAGCGCTCGACGAGGGGTGGAACACCCTTCATCCCGGTGGCGAGACGGGGTGCGCATGGGGAGGGGCCTATGCGTTCCACGTTCGGCCCGGGAACCCGGAACGGGTGTTCATCCACATGTACGGCGGGGGAGGATGCTGGGACGAGGAAACCTGCCCCCCGGGACGGAACTACGTGGGAGAAATCGAGCCTCACCTGCACCCCGACCGCCAGGGCGGGGTCCTGGACGCATCCCACCTGGAGAACCCCTTTCGCGATCACCTGATGGTGGCCGTGCCCTACTGCACCGCCGATGTCCACCTGGGGGTCGGCGAGCGGCGCTACACCTTCGTGGGGGACGACGGCGAGCCCTCCACGGTGACGATCCGACACCGGGGAAGGGCGAACGTGGATGCGGTGCTCGACTGGCTCGAGTCGAATGCGGGTATCCCGCAGGAGATCTTCCTCGCCGGCGGAAGTGCCGGCGGCTTCGCCGCAGCCGTTTACGGGTCCATGTTGGCCCGAAGGCATCCCCATGCCCGGGTGACGGTCCTCGGCGACGACATCGGCGCATACCGTGCGCAGGAAATGCTGCCGGGACTCGAGATCGCGTGGCGGACCCGGGAGGCGCTCGCCGACGAACCCGGATGGGAGGATCTCTGGCGGGAAGGCATGGACACGGCCGAGCTCTATTCCACCGCCGCAGCGCTGGCCCCGAACCTCACCCTCAACCTGGTGGACCACGCCCACGACCAGGGACAGGCTCTCTTCCTGGGGCTTCGCGGGAACCCCGAGCCGGATCTTCCCTTCCTCATCCGCCAAAACCATGAGCGGATCCGGCGGGCCCACCCGGGTTTCCGTGGCTTCCTGACCGGGGGCGTTCACCACGAGCACCTGAACTACCCTGTCTTCTACCGATACCTGA